>DAPKRP010000069.1:0-10254 GCA_031800515.1 Polyangiaceae bacterium LLY-WYZ-14_1
GCACGGCGGCCTGGCCTGGGCAGCGCGCGTTCCGCCCTCGAAACACACGTACGGACCATTGCCCACGGCGATGCCGCGGAGGACGAGGAAGGAACCGATTTCCCTCCCTGGCCACGCAAATCTCGCACGGTCGCCGGGTCCGGGCAAAGGGCCCGGCCAGAACATCGCCGCCCCCGCGATGCTCTCGTCGGGAGCCGGCCGCCGTCGGGCGGTGAAGCGATGTGCCGTGCCCGTTCGGCCCGTGGTCCGGAGGAAACCCGGTTCCAGGACCTCCCCGGTCAGGCCAGCTGCGCGCGCCTCGATCGCCCACGGTAGTGCCCTTCGAAGGTCGCCGTGCGCTCGGGCGCATAGCCAAGGCTCCCGGGGTATCGATGCGACGCGCCAGGCCCAAGACGCCAGAGGGGTATCGTAAAATGCTCATGACCCGGGCAAGAGCCGCTTTCGGCAGAGCTCGCGGCGGGTCTTCAACGGGACAAACGAGGGGTGATGTGGCCCGCTTTCACGCACGCCTCGAGTGGCGTAGTCTCGGCCTATTGAACGATGGATGGGGGGTGAATGATGCGACGAGGTCTCACGGAGGCGGTGGTGCCGCCTTCCCTCGAACGACGCCGTCATGTCGAGGAGCTCCGGGCGTCCGGGGCGGGCAGGCTCACCGGGCTGCGACGCAGCCGTCGCCAGGCCGCGCTCAAACTCCTGGCGTTCGCTCTTTCTCTGGTTGCCGCGTGCGGCGATGCCGCTGGCGCTCCCGATGACGGTGACGCCGGCGTCGGCGATGACGCTGGAGGGGCGAGTGCGTATGCGGAGGCGCCGAGGATTCCCTGGCTCCCGTCTGGATCGCCCGACATTGCCGCCCCGAACATTCCCTGGCTCGAACCCGCCCCGCCGCCGGACGCCTGGGCCTGTCCGGCCGGATGGCGCCCCATCACGACGGGGGGCGCCCGAACATGCGACCCTTTCCCGGAGGGCGGCGCCCGCGACTGCCCAGAGGGGGAAACACACTTCCCGGGAGAGCCCGGATGCAGCCCGGTGGGGCGTGCCTGCGGCGTGGGGCCTTTCGGAAGCGTGGCAGGACTCGACCCGACGGCCCTCGTCTTCGTGAACCAGGACGGCGAGCCCGGTGGCGACGGCAGCCGGGAGCGCCCCTTCGTCACGCTGTCCGACGCCCTCGATGGGGCGATGGAGGGCGACATCCTGGTCCTCGCCGGCGGGACCTATCTCGTCGATCGCCGCTGGCCCGACGGAATCTCGGCTCGTGGCCGCTGCGCCCGGGAGACTCGGCTGACGGTGCCCGACGGGAGCTCTCTCGCGGCTGTGCTCCTGGTTCGGGAGCACGCGCGCGCCATCGCGTTCGAGGATCTGACGGTCGGCCCCGCGCCATCCGCCGGGCTCCGGATCGGACCCTCGGACGCCACCGTGGTGCTGGACGGCGTGGTCATCGCCGGTGTGACGGGTGTGGCGGCGGTCTTCCTCGAACCCGGCGCCGCCTTGGACGCCCGTTCGGTCGTGCTTCGCGACACCGAGAGCGCGACGGCAGGCGCCGGCGTCATCTCCCTGGGCGGCACGATGACGATGCGACGCGCCGTCGTCGATCGGTGCCGAAGCACTGGGATCGCGGTCGAACGCGGAAGTACGACAGTGCTCGAGGACGTCGTCGTTCGCGACACCCTTCCAGAACGAGGCAACCGACGCCTAGGCCGCGGAGTAAATGCGGTCTTCGGTGCCCGGCTCGTGGTGCGACGGGCGCTGTTCGAGGGCAACCGCGACGTCGCGTTGTTCCTCGCGGACAACGGAACCGAGGTGACCCTCGAGGACGTCGTCGTGACCGACACCATGAGTCGGAGCAGCGATGCCACCGGTGGTTACGCTCTCGACGTCGAGTTCGAGGCGCAGGTTTCGCTGGTGCGCGGTCGTTTCGAGCGCAACCGGGACCTGGGCATCTTCGTCGGGAGCGCTGGCCGACTCGACGCCGTCGACCTGCTCATGAGCGATACGCGCGCCCAGGAGCGCAGCGGGATCGGTGGCATCGGTATCTCCGTGGGGCCCGAGGGGCGTCTGTTCCTCGAGCGCGCGGCGGTCGAGAGAAACCGCAGCGCCGGTCTGACCCTCAGCGGCATCGGCGCGGAGGCCGTCGTGTCGGACATCGTCGTCCGCGACACCGATTCTGAGGAGACGGGCGGACGGCTCGGCCGGGGAATCTCCGTCGTTACCGGCGCCCGTCTCGCGTTGCGACGAGGTCTCGTCGAGGGCAACAAGGAAGTCGGTATGACCTTCATCGGCGCGGGCACCACGGGCCACGTCGAGGACTTGGTCGTTCGTGACACGGAGGCCGAGTCGGGCAGCGGTCTCTTCGGACCTGGTATGACGGTGCTCGAGGGGGCGGAGATCGTGCTCGAGCGCGCTCTGCTAGAGCGGAATCGCGAGGCGGGGCTGCTCGTCCTCGACTCGGAGACCGCTGTGACACTGTCGGATTTGGTCGTTCGTGACACGCGGCCTCGTGAGGCCGACGACTTCGGGGGGTTGGGCGTCGTCCTTCTGAATGTGTCGAGCGCCGTGGTTGCCCGCGCGCTGCTCGAGAGAAACCGCGGGACCGAACTGCTCGTCAGTGGCGACGGTCCCGACGCCCGCATCGATGACGTTGCGATCCGCGATACATTGGCCAACGCCGATGGTTTGGGGCGCGGACTGTGGGTTCAGGATGGCGCCCGCGCCGAAGCGAGTCGCCTCATCGTCGAGCGCGTCAGGCAAGTCGGCGTTGGGGCATTCGGCCCGGAAAGCGAATTATCGGCGACGGATCTCGTCGTTCGCGGTACTGCCGGTGAGCTCCTCCTGGGTGCGAACCTCGGCAGCTACGAAGAGGCCCGCGTGAGCGCTGAGAAGTTCGAGGTCGACGGCAGCGACACCTGCGGCGTTCACCTCATCGGCGGCGACCTCAACCTCCGCTCGGGCCTGGTCGCTAGTCACCCGGTCGCGGTCTGCCTGCAGTCCGCGGATTTCCCGCTAGCTCAGCTCCGGGAGAACGTCGACTATCGCGATAACGCAGTGCTCGTTGAGGCGACGGAGTTCGAGATTCCCGACGCCGTGAGCATCCCCGACTTCCCACGACGATGACCGCGATGACGCGTCCGCCGCCGCGGGATGAGCCCGTCCCGTCTCGGGTGCGCGATCTCCCTGCGCCGAGGCCCACCCATCGAGGTGAGGACACCTCGAGGTGACCCGACCCAGGATAGATGGGCGAGCGGCTGACATCCGGTTCCTCTTGTGACGCAGAGTCGGACCGCGACGGCTAATCATCGAATCTGCCCATGGGGTCCTCGCGGTTCGACCTGGAAACGCCTACCCTCCGCCCCCATGCGACCCTCGGCGAGCTCGTTCCGGCCAAGTCTCTCTGGATTCCTCTTCTCGGGGGCCTGCTTCGCCCTTGCCGGCTGCACGGGCGGGGACGCGGGGACTGGTGGCGGAACGCCCACCTATGCGGCCCAGGTGGCGCCCCTCGTCGACCGACACTGCGTCGACTGCCACCAGCCCGGGGGCATCGGCCCCTTTCGCTTGGATACCTACGAGGACCTGACGGCCGGGGATGGCGCCGTGGCGCGCTTGGCCCTCCAGGAGATGGAAGCCGGGCGCATGCCCCCCTGGCTCCCGGACCCGGACTGCCGCCCACTGCGAGACCAGCGGGTCCTGACCGACGGGGACAAGGACGTCTTTCGGCGCTGGATCGACGCCGGTTTCCCTCGAGGCGCGGACACCGTTGGGGACGACGGTGACGAAGACGCCGCCGGCGCCGACTTCCCGGCGACGCACACCCTGGCGGTCTCGGAAGGCTACACGCCGGATCCGGAACGCCCCGACGACTACCGCTGCTTCATCCTCGACGTCGACGAAGACCGGGACCTCTACCTGCGGGGGACCCGGGTCGTCCCGGACGCCGACGCCATCGTCCACCACGTGCTCCTCTATGCGCTGGAGCCCTCGCAACGGGCCCAGGTCGAACAGGCGGACGCCGACGAGGCCGGGCCCGGCTACACCTGCTTCGGCGCGCCCCTGCCGACGGCGGAGGGCGGCGCCGACGGGCTGGTGGACGCCGTGTCGGAGAGCGGCTTCGGCCTCCCCCAGACCCTGGCTGGCTGGGTGCCGGGGATGCTGCCGGAGGTCTCGGATCCGGGGATGGCGACGCGCATCCCCGCCGGCAGCCCGCTGGTGGTGCAGATGCATTACAACCTGCTCACCTCGGACCCCATCGAAGACGCCACCGTGGTGGAGCTCATCCTCGACGACGAGCCTCCGGAGCAGCTGACCCGGATGCGGCCGGCGCCGATCCTGGACCTGGACATCCCCGCCGGGGACCCGGCCGCCCGTCACGAGCTGGTCTACCGAAACTACGGGGACGACCCGCTGGTCATCCGCTCCCTCCTCGCCCACATGCACCTGCTGGGCAAGGAGATGACGGCGACGGTGACCCGGGCGGGAGGTGGAGAGGAAGAAGCCTGCCTGCTGGACATCCCCGACTGGGACTTCGACTGGCAGCAAACCTACACCCTGCCGGCGGACGACCTCGAAACCCTCGCCCCGGGGGACGGCTTCCGCCTGTCCTGCGTGCATGACAACAGCGTGGAGAACCAGGCCGTGGTCGACGGCGAACGCCTGACGCCGGTGGACGTCTCCTGGGGCGACGGCAGCCTCGACGAGATGTGCCTGCTCTACGTCGAGACCGTCGAGCCCTATGCGCCCCGCCCGCTGGAGCCGCCTCCCCGCTGCGCGGCGGCCCCGGACTGCCTCGAAGACTGCGAGGGACCCCGGGCCGAGTGCCTCCTGAGCTGCCAGGCCCTCGATTTCGACTGCGCCGTCTGCTCGATCGAAGGGCTGGTCGACTGCGCGGCGACCCCGGACGCGTGCGGGCTTCCCTTCCTGCAGGCGCAGGAATGCCTCTTCGCCTGCGGGACGAATAGCCTGATCCTCGAAGGCAGCATCGGTCGCTGCATGGAAAGCGAATGTCCGGCGGCCTACGCGTCCCTGACCGGCTGCCTCGAGGAACGGATCGACGACGCCGCCTGCCAGGACAGCGTACAGGCCTGCGGCTTGACCGAGCTCTAGTCTAGTCCTCCTGCCCGGCTCTCGTTGTGAAAGCTAGGTCGCTCGTCCGGGGGGGAGCCGGGCGAGCAGCGCGGCCAGGCGATCGTCCGCTTCCCGACGCGCCTCTCGGTAGGCGTCGGATGCGCGGACGGCCTGGGCGACCTCTCCCGGCCGGCCCACCTCCCGTCCGGCGACGACCATCCGGTGGATGGCCCCCGTGGTGTCCCCGTAGGCCAGGCACCGGTCGAGGTCGCTCGCTGGCCAGAAGCTCGGATGCTGGTGGTCCCAGACGATGAAGCTCGCCAGTGCCCCCGGGGAGAGGGTCCCCGCCTGGAAGCCCGGATGGGCAGCGCCAGGGAGGTCGAACACCCGCTCCAACAGGCGGGCAGGCGCCCCGAGGGCGGCGGTCTCGGGGTCCCGGTGCCGCGCGGCGCGCGCATGTTCCACCGCCGCGAGGGCGCCCTGTGCGTCCGCCGTCGTGCCGCCCCGGAAGAACGCCTCGTAAGCAGGTCCGGCGGTGAGGTCCACGGTGCGCGCCGCTGCCACCAGCCGGAGCTCCTTCTGCAGGGACATCGAGTCGTTCCCGGCGGCGGAGTCCGTCGCGACGGCGAAGGGAAGCCGCCGGGCAGCCCACCGCCGAACGCCGGCGGGAAAGGCGAAGACGGCCTGGGCGGAGGGGCAGTGGACCAGGAGATGCCCGAGCCGCCCGCGGGAGGCCCCGGCCTCCTTCAGCAACTCGAGGTCCGAGGCGCGCAGAAAGAGGCCATGGGCGAACACGCTCGCCGGCGCCTCCTCGAGCACCCCCAGCCGCACCAGCCAGGGGACCGGGCCGGCACCCTCCCGCGCTTCGACCCGGGCGACCTCCTCGGCGGACTGGGCGAGGTGGGCGTGGATGGGCAGCCGGAGCTTCCGGGCGAGGTCGACGGCGGTCCGCCAGGTGCCCCCGCTGACCGTATCCGTCGCGTGGGGGCCGAGGGCGGCGAAGATGCCCCGGGACTCGAGCTCCCGGCGGCCGGCGAGGGCCTCGGTGGTGGCCAGGGCGGCGTCGGTTCGTTCCGCGCCGGGTCCCGCCAGATCCTGGAGCGTGGGGGCGACCACCCCGGCGAGGCCGGTATCCCGAAGGCCGTCGGCCACCGCGTCGCCGAAGTAATAGTGGTCCCAGACCAACCCCACGCCGGCGAGGAGACTCTCGTAGGCGCCCATCCGGACGAAGGCCCGCACGTCTTCCGGGAAGAGCGCACGCTCCCGGACGTAGAACAGGTCTTCGACGAGGTTGCCCAAGGCGCCCCTAGCCACCTCGGGACCTCGAAGAAACGCCAAGGCGAGATGGGTGTGGGCATTGACGAAGGCGGGCGTGATCGGGCGGTCGCCCTGGTCGTCGACGCGGTGCTGGGGCCCCGTCTGCCGAGCCGTCTCCCGGGCTCGAGCCACGGCGCCCGGGCCCTCTTCGACGGCCGTGAACCGCCCCGTCGCGGGCTCGAAGGCCAGGACGGCAGGAGCCCAACGGACCGTCCCGTCCTTCGGGTCGACGAAGCGTACCCGGTCGGAGATCACGGCCGAGCCAGCGGTCGTCGCGGGTAGGTTCATGGAGGGAATCAGCCCACCTCTCGCCGTTGACAAGACGCCACTGCTACCCTTGAGTCGGTGGTGGCAGACGTTCGGGTCCTACACTTCGACCTGCGAATGACGTTCGCCTCGCAAGGACCTGATCGAGCGCTTCGATACCGATGAGCTTCTACGTCCGATTCTGGGGGGTCCGCGGCAGCATCGCCTGTCCGACGCCGCGGCACATGCGCTACGGCGGGAACACCAGCTGCCTCGAGGTCCAGGCGGGAGACCACCATGTCATCCTGGATGCCGGCACCGGAATCCGCGAGCTTGGGAAGAGCTTCCTCGACCGCGGGCTACGGACCGGGACCCTGCTGCTGACCCACACGCACTGGGACCACATCAACGGTTTCCCCTTTTTCCGGCCCCTCTTCGACCCGAGCTGCCGGTTCCGGGTCATGGCGGGTCATCTGAGCCAGAACGGCGGGGTCAAGGGCGCCTTGGGCGGTCAGATGATGCGGCCCTTGTTCCCGGTGCCTCTCGATGCCCTCCAGGCCAAGGTCGCCTACGAAGACTTCGACGCCGGGGACGACTTCGAGCTCGCGCCGGGGCTGCGGGTGCGGACCGCCGGGCTGAACCATCCCGACGGTGCGACCGGCTATCGCCTCGAGCATGGCGGAAAGTCCATCGTCTACATCACGGATACGGAGCACGTCGTCGGCAAGCCGGACGAATCGGTCCTGTCGTTGATGGCGGGTGCGGACCTGGTCATCTACGACAGTACCTATACGGACGAGGAGTTCGAACGGTACGTGGGCTGGGGCCATTCCACCTGGCAGGAAGGGGTCCGCCTCGCCCAGCAGGCGGAAGCGAAGCAGCTCGCGATCTTCCATCACGAACAGGACCACGAAGACGACTTCATGGACCAGGTGGCGGAAGACGCGCGCCGGATGTGGCCACACGCCCTGGTCGCCCGGGAAGGCCTCGTCATCGAGCCTTGACGCCCGCGTCGCTCCGGCCGCATGACAGCGGCATGAGCGACGTCCTCGACCTGCCGAGCCGCCCGCGGCGGAATCGGAAGAGCCCACCGGTTCGGGCCTGGCATCGGGAGACCCAGCTAGGCCCCGAGCACCTGGTCTACCCGCTCTTCATCCACGCCGGAACGGGCACCGAGCCCATCCCGTCGATGCCCGGGCAGCTCCGCCTCGGCCGGGACGCGGTCCGGGAGACCGTGAGCCGCGCCTGGGAGGTCGGCGTCCGGTCCGTGGTGCTGTTCCCCGCGGTGGAAGCCGGGCTGAAGACGGGGGACGCCGCCGAGGCCACCAACCCCGATGGCCTCGTTCCGACCACCCTTCGGGCCCTCAAGGAATGGTTTCCGGAGCTCGTGGTCATCACCGACATCGCCCTCGACCCCTACTCGAGCGAAGGGCACGACGGGCTGGTCGCGCCGGATGGCCGGATCCTGAACGACGAGACGGTGGCGGTCCTCTGCGAACAGGCCCTCGCCCACGCCCGCGCCGGAGCGGACGTGGTCTCCCCGAGCGACATGATGGACGGGCGCATCGGCGCGATCCGCCGTGCCCTGGACGGGGAAGGCTTCACCGACGTCTCGATCCTGAGCTACTGCGCGAAGTACGCGTCGAGCTTCTACGGACCCTTCCGGGATGCCCTCGACTCGGCGCCGAAGAGCGGGGACAAGAAGACCTACCAGATGGACCCGGGAAACGTCCGGGAAGCCCTCCGGGAGCTGCGCCTCGACGAGGCGGAAGGCGCCGACCTGGTCATGGTCAAGCCCGCCGGCCCCTATCTGGATGTCATCCGCGCCTTCCGGCAGCACACCGCGTTGCCCGTCGCGGCCTACCAGGTCAGCGGGGAATACGCGATGCTCACGGCGGCGGTGCAGCAGGGCTGGCTGGACGAGCGAGCGGCGATCCTGGAGAGCTTGCTCGCGATTCGGCGCGCCGGCGCCGACGTCATCTTCACCTACTTCGCCCCCCGAGCCGCTCGCTGGCTCCGGGAAGCGTCCCTCGCCGCCGCCGGCGTGGGGTCGGAAACGGAGGGATCTCGCTCATGAGCACCGGAGGTACGCAACGGGTTCCCGAGCCGACGGAGGTTCGGGTGGAAAGCGCCAGCCGCCGCCTGGTGATCTCCTGGGAAGACGGACTCGCGACCCAGTATCCCTGGGACGACCTCCACAACGCCTGCCCGTCCGCCACCTGCCGTGGTCACTTCCCCGGCGAAAAGGAGCCCCCCAACGTCCAAGGGATCACCCTGCTCGACGTGATGGAGGTCGGTAGCTACGCGATCCGGTTCCGCTGGTCCGAGGGGGGCTGCCAGGACGGCATCTACACCTGGGAGTATCTCCGGGAGATCGGGAAGCCCTTCACCGGGGGCTAGTACCCCGGGGCGCCGGGTCGGTGCCCTTGTGCCTGGCAGGGCGCCGCGGCATGGTCCGGCCCCGCCATGACCTGGAACGTCGATCCGGTCCTGTTCGAGCTCGGCCCGCTGGAGATCCGCTGGTACGGCCTGTTCTTCGCCTTCGGACTCCTGCTCACGGTCAACCGAGTCCACAAGAGCTTCCGGGACCGGAAGCTTCCGGAGGAACAGGCGGCCACCCTCTCCCTGCTGCTGCCCCTGGGGATGATCATCGGGGCTCACCTGATCCATCTGATCTTCTACGAACCCGAATCCTTCTGGCGGAACCCGCGACGGATCATCGAGATCGGCTACGGACTCGCCAGCCACGGTGGAGGGTTGGGGGTCGCCGTCGCCCTCTGGCTCTACGTCCGGGCGAAGAAGGGCAGCTTCCTTCGTTACCTCGATGCGGTGATGATCGGGGCGGTCTGGTTGTTCCCCTGGGTGCGGATCGGGAACTTCTTCAACTCGGAGATCGTCGGGCGGGCGACGGACCTTCCCTGGGCGGTCGTGTTCGCCCGACGGGGCGAGGATTTCGCCCGGCATCCCGTGCAGCTCTACGAGGCGTTGGCGGGCTTCGCGCTGATCGGGGTCGCCGAATGGATGGACCGGCAGCGGGGTAGGTGGCCAAGGGGGGTCCTCTTCTCCGTGCTGCTCGGCCTCTACTTCACCTACCGCTTCCTGCTCGAGTACACGAAGGAATACCAGGTGCTCGCCCCGGGCTTTCCCCTCACGATGGGTCAGCTCTTGAGCCTTCCGCCACTGCTCCTGGCTGCCGGCTTCGTCTGGGCTCGGCGGAACGCCCCCCGGGAAGCGGAGCTCTCCGCCGGCGATGGTCACGCGTCCCCCGAGGACGACGGCAGCGCCGGCGGCGGCCAGGGGAGCGCGGCGGTGGCGCCCGCGTCGACCCGCTCGTCCACCGTCCGGAAGCCCAGGCGCCGCAAGAAGCGCTGAAGACGCCTCGGGCGCCGGGCCGGACCGTGAAGCGAAGACGCGGGTTGAGAGGTCGCTCAAGCTAACGCTCCGGTACCCTCTGAGGTACCCTCGGTTCTCCGCCTCCGGGCGGTCGAGGGCATGCGTCTGTTCCGGGTCCACGCACGAAGCGGGATGCGCTCCCCCCTCCTGGTAGGCGGAGCGCTCCTGCTCGCGTGCTCGGCTGCCGGCGAGGGAGCCGGCCGGGACGGCGGCACCCATCCCCGGTCCCCTCGGCGGGCGTCCAAC
>DAPKRP010000070.1:0-1778 GCA_031800515.1 Polyangiaceae bacterium LLY-WYZ-14_1
GACCTCGACCCCGCGGTCTTCTTCCGGGGGCGCTGACCCTCGGCCACGCCTGGATGTAGGTTCAGCGGTCGGGACGTCGGGTCAGGCGTCGTTGCTGAAGAAGAAGGCGGTGCCCTTCTCGATGTTCTCGATCGCGTGCCAGCCGTCGGGGACCTTCGGGTCCGACCAGTGGTAGATCCAGCGGGCGTCGGCGGGGGCGAGGTTGGTGCAGCCGTGGCTCCGGGTCTGACCGAAGACGTCGTGCCAGAACGCGCCGTGGACGGCGTAGGCGCCGTAGTAGTACATCGTCCAGGGGATGTCCTCGATGTGGTAGAGGCCTTCCTTCGGGTCGACCGCGCGCATGGTCTTGCTGAGGTACTTCCGCTGGATGCGGTAGAGGCCGGTCGGGGTGTCGTGCCCCTCCTTCCCGCTCGAGATGACGGTCGCGTAGACGGGGGTGTCGCCCTCGTAGGCGACCAGGCCCTGGCGGGCGAGGTCGATGTGGACCCACTTGTCGGTCGGGCCCACGCCGCCCGGGCGCTTCCGCTGCTCGAGCACCCGGACCGACCGGGCGGGCACGAGGATGCCGTTGGGCGCCTTGACGTACCGCTCGCCGTTCACCGTCGCCGTGCCCCGGGGGAAGAAGCGGGCGTGCTTCTCGGCCACGCCGCAGGGCTGCTCCGTCCCGGCGCACAGGACGTCGATCTCGTCCTCACCCCACACGAAGGCGATCGGGAGGGTGCGGCCGTTCCCGAGCCGCTCGCCGACCATGTTCGGCTCGGGCCGGGGCTTGAGGGCCTTGGTCTCGACGTACTCGTTGTGAACGGTTCGGGTGAGCTGGAGGTCCCCGACCTCGACCGGGCCGTTCAGCGACACGAAGAAGTCCCCGATCATCCGCTCGATCATGAGGCCGCTGGGGTCGTCCTTGGGCCCGCCGATCGCGGCCAGGGCCTCCCACTCGGCGAGGGAGGGCTGTCGGCGGACCCGGGGGGCGCCGTCGACGATGACCCGCGCGTACTGGAAGGGCATCGAGCGGTCGACCTTCGGGTCCTTCTGCGGCGGGTCGAGCGGATCGGCCCGCTCGACGAAGTCGAAGCCGGAGGTGCTGCAGAGGACGCCGCCGCCCTCCACCTCGTACCACTCGCCCCGCTCGCCGTTGTCGTAGCAGGTGATGGTGGTGTCGGCCTTCCGGACCGACAGGGCTGCGCCGCGCCGGACCCGACCGATCGTCGTCCGTGGACGCTCGACCTTGTCGTAGATCGCGGTGAAGAATCCCGTGGGGAGGGCGAGGAGGTCGTAGCCCTCCGCCGGAGTGGTCCGCCAGCGCCCCCGCTCGCCGCGGAACTCCGGCTTCCAGGCGTCGAGGCCGGGGTTCTCGAGCCGCATCGAGCGGTCGAGCGGGCCCCGTCGAGCCTGGGTGCGGGCCGCGAGGGCCCCGGGGTCGGCGAGGTTGGCGCTCGCGCCCTCTTGGTCCGGGTCCGCGAGAGCGGGATTCTCGGCGCATGCGGCCAAAAGGAAGGCAGCTGCGGCCAGAATCGAGACGCTCGACGCCGGGATGGGCGAGCGCGCGGGCCGGGGCGAAGACGCGGACCGAGGACGATAGCGAAGATCCGGCGGGGTTCCGTCCATCGGCGCGGAAGAGTCGGTGAGTGAAAGCGCGCGGTCAATCTTTGACTGTTGACGCTTCGTGTACGAAGGAGACGCCGCGATGTCTGCGGAACCCTGGCGGCGATCGATGACCCGGGCGGTCGCCGCCGAGCCCCTCTTCGCCGAGGCGCCGACCCGGGCCGCGCTGGTCG
>DAPKRP010000071.1:0-1859 GCA_031800515.1 Polyangiaceae bacterium LLY-WYZ-14_1
GCGGAGAGGGCCGCGGACTCCTCGGGGGTGCAGGGCCCATCCGAGGCCAGAGGCGCCGCGCCCCGGGGCGCGCCCTTCGAGCCCCGCTGGCAGCGATCGACCAGGTTGCCGACCGCCGCCCGCCGGGCCGCCCGCTCGTCCACCGAAGCGCTCACCCAGGCCCGGTAGTCGTTCGCCTTCCGGAACTGGCCGGTGGACTCCGCGGCGGCGACGTACAGGGACCAATAGGGAAACCGATCCTCGGGATTTAGCTGTTCGAGCAGCCGGACCAGGGCCCGCCAGCGCCGCCCCTCCGCCAGCCGGGAGATCGCGCAGCCGAGGTCTCCCCGAGCCCGGGCCCGGTCCGCCCCGTGGTCGATGCTGGCGTAGTAGCCGGCGTCGTAGGCGGTGCCGGGCCCGCCGGCGGTGGACGGCCCGGAGTGCTCGAGCCAGCTCCGCCGGGCGAGGACGGTGACCGGCACGCCGTCGTCGACCGCGGCGTCCGCATCGTCCTGGACCAGAAGGCGATGGCGCACCCCGAAGCGCTCCCGGGTCCCGAGATGGTCCACGGTCACCCGGCTGACCGTCTCGAGGACGTCTTCCGCGCCCCCGGAACCGCCGCCGACGGCTTCGACGGAGAGGAGCTCGAGGTGAAACCGTCCCGTGGCGAAGGCGCGTAGCTCGTCCGTCGGCGTTCCCTGAGCCGGCCGTCCCGGGGGAGGCCCGAGGGCGCAGGGGGCGGCCGCGCCGGTCCCGGCGGGGGGCAAGCGGGTCAGGGGAAGGCCGGCCCGAACGGCGTCCGGGAGCGGCAAGGTCACGTCCTCCGGCTGGGCCTCCGGCAGACGCCCCCGCACCACGACGGCCTCCGGGGCCCAGGCCGCCGTGTCCTCCCCCCGCACGACATCGAAGCACTCGACCTCGAGGAGCGCCGCTGCAAGCGTCGCTCGGCGCGCTCCAGCCCAGGGACCGGCGGACCGGGCATCCGCCGAGGTCGCCCCCGCGGTCGAGGCCGCCACCGATCCCGTCGGGGGCCTCTGCTCCTGCGGTAGGGCACCACCGCCGCACCCGAAGAGGAGGCCCGCGCCCAGGACCACGGCCCACGTGGCGCCTTGTACCGGCAGGACCAACGCAGCGCGCACGGCGCCGGAATGCGGCTCGGCCCAGCACATGAGGGTCACCGAATCACGACCCGCCCCCCGGACACAAGGGCGGGCCCGAGGCACCATCTCCACCGCTCTCAGAGAGCCAGGTACCAGCCGATGACGACGGTCAGCTGGTTGGTGACGAAGCCGAAGGTCTGCGGGCCGCCCGCGCCGCCATCATCCCGTTCGAAGGCTTCGCCGAACTGACGCCGGACCCATCCGACTTCGAGGATGCCGCCGAAGCCATCGACGAGCTCCCCCCGGACCCCGGCGCGGGCGAACAGGTTCCAGCCCAAGGCGTCGTCGACCCGCGCCCCCTGCCCCCGTCCGTCGTCCACCAACCAGGAGGCGCCGGCACCGGCGAGCAGGTAGTATTCCCCCTGGCCGTCGTTCAACGGGAAGAAGAGCCGGAGAAAGCCGTTCGCGTCCGCTAGGCGGCCGAAGTCGTCGCCGATCACGGCGTCCCCTTCGGTGCGGTACCAGCGAAAGGCCCCCTCGGCACCGATGGACAAGAGCGCCGGAAGAGCGACCTCGAGCCGCCCGAACAGTCCCAGGGTCGCCCGGTTGCCATCGTCGAGGACCGGTGCCCCCCCGACGCCGTCGAACTGAGCCCGCCCGAGGTAGGCCTGGTCGAAGCCGACCGTGGCCAGCACCCGGTCGTCGGTGACGTCCGCCTGGGCGACGCCCGCCGGTAAGAGCGCCGCCAGGACCAGGCCGACCAAAACCAGGGCAGACAGG
>DAPKRP010000072.1:0-3096 GCA_031800515.1 Polyangiaceae bacterium LLY-WYZ-14_1
CGAAGACGCCGGGCGCGACGGACAGGCGGGGCGCTCCGGTCCCCACGCCGGTGAACAAGGTCCGGGGTTCCGCCACCTGACGACAGGGGACGATGGTGTCCGGCGGGGGACGGCTCGGGGGGCCGGTGTCCGGTAGGACGATGGGGCCGCCGTCGGGGCGCGGGCCGCCGTCGCCCCTGCGTTCGCCTGGTCTCGACCCGTCGCCGCAGGCGACGAGAACCAGCCCGAAGACCGCGGCGCCCGCCCGAAGGGCTCGGGCGGAGCGAAGAAGGAGGAAGGCACAGGTCACGGTGGGCCCTGCTACGGTTCCTCAACGCTGTCACGGAGGGGCCCCCCCGTCGACGCGGCAGGACCGCATGACTCCCTTTCCTCCCATCCGCATCGCTCTCTTCGTGGCCTCGATCGCCGGGGGGCTCGTGGTCGGCGGGTGCGAGGACGACGGCCCGCCGCCGGTCCGACCCGGGCGATGCGACGCGGTGCCCTTCGGGCCGGAGAACGCCCCGGACACCTGCAGCAACGGCTGCGACGACGACGAAGACGGGCTCCGGGACTGCGCGGACCCGGACTGCACCCGGGTCGAGCCCTGCCCGGGATCCGTCGCCTGCGACGGGGACCCGGCGCCGGAGAACACGGCGGAGGCCTGTAGCAACGGGTGCTCGGATGATGGCGACGCCCTCGTCGACTGCGACGACGCGAACTGCGCGACGACGGAGCCCTGCGGGGACCGGGTCGACGCGGGCCCGGCGATGCTCTGCCCCG
This sequence comes from Polyangiaceae bacterium LLY-WYZ-14_1, assembly GCA_031800515.1. Lineage (GTDB taxonomy): Bacteria > Myxococcota_A > Polyangia > Polyangiales > DAPKRP01 > DAPKRP01. Next base: position 760 of record DAPKRP010000072.1, read on the forward strand.
GCCCCCTCGAACGGGAAGACGACCCGGAGGCCTGCGCCAACGGGTGCAGCGACGACGAGGACATGCTCGTCGACTGCCGGGACCCGGACTGCGCGGGCATCGGCTCCTGCCCCGGGGAGCGGATGCGGTCCGACCGTTCCCGGGACGTGCGCTTCGAGAACACGGACCGCTTGTGCGATGACGGGTTCTCGAACGACCTGGACGACCTGGTCGACTGCGACGACCCGGATTGTTTCGGCCGCGGGGGCTGCGGGAGCCCGGATGGGGGAGGCGGGGGCGGCTCCGGTGACCGGCAGTGTCCCGGAGGCCAGATCTTCCGCTCCGAAAACGAGCTCGACCGGCTCGGCTGTACCGACGGATGCAGCAACGATCAGGACAGCCTGGTCGACGGCTGCGACCCGGACTGCGACGGCCTCGCCCCCTGCCGCTAGTCCTGGTCCGACGAAGCCCCGGCGTCCTTGCCGGTGTCGGCGTCTTCCTCCGGGGGCGTCCAGGCGGTGGCGGCGAGCTCGCCTTGGTCCAGCCCGAGCCAGATGCGGAGCTGCTTCATCATGAACTCGGTGCCCTCCCGGCTGGAGAGGTCCACACGATAGGTGTTGATGTAGCGGACGCTCTCTTCGAGCCACTGGTCCCAGGCTTCCTTACTGACCCGCTCGTAGATCTCTTTCCCGAGCTCGTTGGGGAAGGGGGGCCGGGCGAGTCCGGGGAGATCCTGGTCGAGCTTGACGCAGTGGATGATCCGATTGGGGTCGGCTTCCGGCATCGTATGTCGTGGTTCCTTTCCCGGCGGGTATCGAGCAACGCCCCGCGGGGCGCAACCCCCGAGGCGAGGGGTCAGGACCGGCGACCCACCACCGTGACGGAAACCGTCCGCCGATGAGGCGACGTCCGATGCTCCCAAAGATAGAGCCCTTGCCAGGTGCCGAGGGCGAGGCGGCCCTGGGCGACGGGAATGCCGATGCTGGTCTGGGTCAGCACGCTGCGGACATGGGCCGGCATGTCGTCGGGCCCTTCCGCGTCATGCGTGAAGAGCGGATCCCCGTCGGGCACGAGGCGTTCGAGGAAGGCCTCGAGGTCTCGGCGGACCGCCGGGTCGGCGTTTTCGTTCAGCAGAAGGGAGCAGCTCGTGTGGTGGACGAAGACGGTGCACAGGCCTTCGACGACCCCGGATGCGGCGACCGCTTCGGCGACCTGCGGGCCGATGGCCTGGGTTCCCCGGCCGGAGGTCGCCACCTGGAGCTCCGCGCGGTGAAGCGCGAGCCCCGCGGCGTCGTCGTCGGGAGCCGGGGTCGATGACCCGGGCTTTGCGTCCGTCGGATGGGGGGTCGAGGTCATGGCAGTAGCAGCGTGGCGCCGACGGTGCGGCGAGCCTCGAGGGCCGCGTGGGCCTCGGCGGCCTGATCCAGGGCGTGGGTTTGGCCGACGACGGGCCGAAGGGCGCCGCGGAGCACGGCGTCGAACACCGCCGATGCGCTGTCTTCTAGCTCCCGCCGGCCCGCCGTGTAGTCCATCAGGCTCGGTCGCGTGAGGAAGAGGGACCCCCGGCGCCCGAGCTCCAGGGGGTCGACGGCCCGCGGGGGACCGGAGGCGTTTCCGAAGCTCACCAGGGTTCCCCGGCGGGCCAGGCAATCCAGAGACAGGTCCAGCGTCGCCTGCCCCACGGAGTCGTAGACGACCGCGGCGCCCCGGCCGTCGGAGAACGCTCGAACCGTCGCGACGAGGTCATCCCGGCCTCGGACGACGGGGTGGTGGCAGCCGTGCTGGCGGGCGAGCTCGGCCTTCTCGGCGCTGCCGACCACGCCGATCGTCGTCGCCCCGAGGTGCGCGAGCCACTGGCAGGCGAGGAGCCCGGTCCCACCGGCGGCGGCGTGGAAGACCACCAGCATGCCCGGGGACACCGGGAAGCAGCGGCGCACCAGGTATTCGACGGTCATGCCCTTGAGCATCACCGCGGCGGCGGAGCGGGCGTCGAGCTCCGCCGGCAGGGCCAGGGCGGCGGCGGCGGGGAGGACCCGGGTATCCGCGTAGGCGCCGGGGCCCGCGGTCGCGTAGCCCACCCGGTCGCCGACGGCGAGGTCTTCGACGCCGGGCCCGACCGCTTCGACCACTCCCGCCGCCTCCATGCCGATGGTCGCCGGCAGGGACGGCACCGGGTAGAGGCCGCTCCGATGGTAGGCGTCGATGAAGTTCACGCCGATGGCCTCGTGGCGGACCCGGACCTCCCCGGGCCCGGGCTCGTCGAGGTCGACCTGGTCGACGCGGAGCGCCTCCGGGCCGCCGGGCTGGTGGATGCGAACGGCGCGTTGGGTGGACATGGGCCGGCTCTCCTGGTGAGGC
>DAPKRP010000073.1:0-2575 GCA_031800515.1 Polyangiaceae bacterium LLY-WYZ-14_1
GTGGCGGATGCCTTCGACGAGGGAGACGACCTCGACGTCGACGTCGGGATCGTCTTCGTCCGTCGCCTCGCCCGGGGGCGGGTGGAGCGGGAGCTCGGGCGCGCCGGCCGCTGGGGTCGGGTCGCGACCCGCCAGCGTCGAACGAGCACCCTCCGGCTCGAGGTCGACGTCGGGCTCCTGCCGGACCTCTCCCTACGCTTCGGCCTTCCCATCGTCCTCAGCGACGTGCGGGAGCTCGACGGGCCCGGGGGGGTCTCGCCGGAGGCGCTTTCCGCGCGCCTGTCCGCCCCGACCGCTCCCGACGGCGCGCCGGTGCCGCTTTTTTCCGTGCCCTTCCGAAGCGCCGAGCGCTCCGGGGTCCCCTCCCTGGAGCTCGGCCTGGCCTGGGGGCCCCTCAACCAGGCCCGGGACCGGGACCTTCCGACCCTGGTGTTCCTGCTGACCGGCCGTTTCGCCGTGAGCGAGCCCATGGGCGCCTGCGAGGCGGTCGAGACGATCGACCCCTCCCGGGGACGCGTCGTCGAGAACGATTGCCGGGAGGGCCGGGAGCCCGGCATCGGCGACGGCACCCATGGCCTGGTCGCCGAGGTGCGGACCGGCTGGCAGTCCGGTCAGGTCGAGCCGTTCCTCGGGCTTCGCTTCGACGCCCGCTGGCCGGTTCGGTCCCGAGCCCGCTTCGAGCCCGCGGGGGGCGGCGCAGGCTATGCCGAGACCCGCCCCCCCTGGGAGGTGGGGATGGTCGCCGGTGGGGCCCTGGTGCCCTGGCGTGACCCGGAACGGTTCCAACGTTTCGAGGTGGACCTCCGGGGGAGCGCCGCCGTCCGAACCGCCGGGCGCAGCTTCACTCCGCTCTTCGACGCCCTGGGGACCTCGGAGCATCCCGGCCTGGCCGGCGGGCGTCCGGCCTGCGCCGGCTGCCCGGAAGCGACCCCTGTCGAGGGGCTCACGGACACCTCGACGCATCTTCGCCTCGGCGGGGGGCTCCACCTGAGGCTGCAGGCGGCGCGCTACGTGCGGTTCAGCGTGGGGGTGGACGGCGCCTGGGCCTCCACCCACCGGCTGACGGGGACCCCGGCCTGTCGGTCCCAGGGCGGCGCCGATCCGGGAGACCCCCGGGGGGCCGGCTGTCCGGAAGGGATCTCGAATCCCCACCACCGTTCCGTCATCGACCTACCCGGCTCCCGCTTTCGCCTCGTGAACGACCTGGTCTTCGACCTCCGGGCCCGAGCGACCGCCCGCTTCTAGTCTAGTCTAGTACCCCTGCCCGGGGGAGAGCCGGTGTCGAATTCCAGCGCTGGCAACTGTTGACACCCTAGGCAAACGTTGGTACCTCCCGAACCGTCTGGTCTGTCAGATTCAAGACACATCTCAGCCCACGTTTGATGGGGAGGGAAACATGCAACATCGTCCGCCGAAGAATACGTACGGGCGTCGTCTGGGTGTGATCGCAGGGTTGGCGCTGGCTATGGTCGGTGTCGTCGGCTGCGCTCGCGGCGTCTACGTGCCGAGCTCCCAGGGTCGCGCCTACGTCGCCCGAGCCGGCCTGTTCAGCCAGAACGTCTACCACTGCGTGGTGACCACCGAAGGCCCGATCTGTTACGAAGTGCAGGAGGACTGACGATGAAGAAGCTGTTTTTGGGCATCGCCATGTCGGCAGTTCTCGGTCTCTCGGGTTGCAACTACCTCGGCATGGGTATGCCGTCGTCGAACGACCTGACCGACGAGATCTGGTACCTGAAGTACACCTACTTCCTGATCCCGTTCAATTACCGGATCTACTACTGCCCGCCCAGCGAGAACGGGCCGGTCACCTGCCAGAAGGCCGAGTTCCGCTGAGGAACGACCCGGCCTGGTAGGGTCCAACGCTCCGCTCGGACCGCTCGGTCCGAGCTCACGGCGGGGCTCCTGACCCCGGAGAAGCCCGGTGGCCACGATGCCGCCGGGCTTCGTCCGTTCTGATAGAGATCGACCAGATGGCGCACCCCACCCGCACGCTGCCTTTCCTCGCCGCGCTCGGTCTGCTCCTCGGCGGCTCGATCGGCTGTGACCGAGACCGGGAGTCGGCGGCCCCCGGAGACACCCCCCCGCCGGAAGCGCCGCCCTCGGACGCCGTCGTCGTGCTGGTGGATCCCCCCGCGACGGCCCCGGAGGGGATGAAGTTGGCGATGCAGGTCTCCGGGGACCCGCCCCTCGGGGACCCGGAGCCCCTGGTCGGCCCCCTGGCGACGGCGCTGACGAAGGCGGCGGATTGCGGTCCCGTCCGTACCGGCCCGCTCGGTGCGCATCGGGTCCGCTACACCGGAGACCGCTTCGAGCCGGCGCAGGACGACCCGGTCGCGCCCGGCCTCCGGTGCCTCGTCGACGCCCTGGGGGAGGCGGCGCCTCCCTTTCCAACAGCCGCCGAGCTCACGATCCGCGTCGACCTGGTCCCCCTCGAACGTCCCTGACCGGGCCGGCCCCGGCGGGGGAGCCGGGGCCGACGCGGGCGCGGACCGCCTGCACCCGCCGATAGGCTTCCGGACGACGCACCCCGGCATCCCGGGCCAGGCGCGTGGCCGCATCCCGGGGGCTCATC
>DAPKRP010000074.1:0-1598 GCA_031800515.1 Polyangiaceae bacterium LLY-WYZ-14_1
CGGGTCGGCGCGAGCCAACCCGGAGGCCGGGCCCTACGACGCCCGGAGCATCGGGGCGGGGCTGACCGGCCTGTCCTGGCTGGAACGCCCGGCCGCGATCGCGATCAACCCGGCCAACCTCCAGGGCATCGACAACTTCCAGCTGAGCCTCTCGGCGACGGGCATCTTCCCCACCCAGATCGCCCCGGTGGAAGGCCCGGATAGCTCCGTCGAGGCGGGCGGCTTCGGCCCCGTCGGCGCCCTCTTCGGCGCCGGTCGGGTCCACGAGCGCTGGGTCGTGGGGCTCGGGGTGTACCTCGATGCGGGCTACGGCGCCGAATTCCAGAACGTGCAGAACATCGATGGCCAGGATCCGGGCGGCGACCCCCGGGACATCTCCGTCGTCTTCTTCCAGGGGGAGGCGGCGGCGGCGACGAGCGTGCGGGTGCTCGACAACGATTTCGGGAAGGGCGGCCTCCTCGACATCGGGCTAGCGCTCCGGGTGCCCTTCGCCCTCCAGGAGTCGGAGACGCGCCAGGAGATCCTTCCGAACAACTACGACGACGTGGAACAGAGCGTCTTCGGCGTCGGCTACCCCGGCGTTCGCCTCGGAGTGACCTGGAAGCCGACGGCGGACTTCGCCCTGGCGATGAGCTACCGCAGCAAAACGCGCACGCCGATGTCCGGGACCCTGACCACGAACCTCTTCGGGGAATCGGACACGGAGACGGATTGGTACAGCCCCCACATGCTGCACCTCGGCGGCTCCGGCGAGCTCCTGGACGACGAGCTTCTCCTGACCTTCGAATACCGCGTGCAGTTCCACGAAGAAGCGAACGAAGAGCAGGTCTTCCGCACGCGGGTCGGGGACTCGACCCTGACCACGCGGGCGCCCTTCCTCTGGCAGAACGTCCACTCCTTCCGCCTCGGCACCGAGTGGCAGGTGATCCCGGACCAGCTCGCCCTCCGGGGCGGCTATAACCTGGCCCGGAGCGCGACGACGGAGGCGGGGGCCCAGTACTTCACGCCGCCCCACGGATGGTCGAGCGCCCTCTTCACCGGGGTCGGTTTCGCCTTCGAGCCCTTCGCCATCGACCTGGCCGGCTCCTACACCTGGTCCGCGAACACCGTCGAAGAAAACGGCGCCTTCTGCCAGCCGGGACAGCCCGCCAAGGTGGGCTGCGCCGGGGACTACGAGACGCGCACCTGGTGGCTTTCCGCGAGCGTCCTCTATCAGATGTGATGCCGACGACGGTCGGAGCGCGGGCCTTGGCGTCGCGTCTCCGCCACGCGGCCGCCGTCCTCACTCCGGGGGGCGGATCGTCTGGAGCAGCCAGCCGAGGCTGCCGGCGAGCAAGGCCGCCCCGCCGAGACCCACCGCGTAGGTGTAGCCCACGAAGAACTCGAGCCGCGTCTGCTCCGTCGCCAGGAGGTCTTTCCCCAGCTGGACGGCGATGGACCCGGTGTAGCCGAGGGCGTCGGCGACCATGATCGTGAAGACCGCCGTCGCGGCCACCCCGGTGGTCGCCACCAGCCGGTCGAAGAGCACGGACCCGTAGGGGACGTAGATCAGATAGCTGCCGAGGCCGATGGCGATCATCCACCCGACCCCGTCGAGC
>DAPKRP010000075.1:0-3108 GCA_031800515.1 Polyangiaceae bacterium LLY-WYZ-14_1
GCCGCGAAGAAGGCGGCGCCCAGCAGGAGCAGACCGCCGCTGGTGAACAGATTCATCGGGGAGAGCACCGTCTCCGAGAGCCCCAGGGGACCGATGGCCCCCGCCAGCTCCGGCCCCAGCACCTCGACCAGGTCGCGCTCCGTGGTGGCCTTGAGCGGCGCCGTGCCGCTGAGCCCCCCGTGCCAGATCATCAGGCCGCTGTAGCCGGCGCTGCAGAGCAGCGGATAATGGAGGGTCCAACCCCGGTCTGCGGCCACCCGACCCGCCTCCCGGGCGAGCAGGCCGCCGCCGACCAGAGCCAGGGTCCAGTTGATCAGGCCGAGGACGCCGGCGCTCGCGGCGACGATGGCGACGAGGAGCCGGGGGGACGGCGCCGCCGCCGCGGCACCGTCGAGGAGCCGGCGGAAGGCGGGGGCCTCCGCGGCGGCCGCCCCGAAGACGAGCATCACGGTCACCTGCATGGCGAAGGTGGCGAAGCCCCAGACGCCATCCCGCCAGGCGCCCAGCACCGCGAGACCCCGGGACCCGGCCCCCCCGGGCAGGTCTCCGAAGAGGACCCCGGCAGCCAGGACGACCCCGGTGAGGAGCACCGCCAGGATGAACGGGTCGGGCATGACCCGACCGATTCCACGCCGGGCGATCATCCCGAGCCGGGGGAGCAGGTGCCGCAAGGGCCCGCGCCCTCAGCCTCGGTTCAGATGGGCCTCGACGAACCAGAGGTCCTTGTCGATGCTCCGGGAGATCTCCGTGAGGACGTCCGCCGTGTCCTTGTCCCCGACCTCGTCGGCGGCATCGATGCCCTTGCGGACGTGCTCCCCGAAGGCGGCCAGGCTCGTCGACAGCTTGTCGACGTGAACCAGCTGGTCCGTGGCCTCGAGGGGGTATTCCGGCAGGGTGGAACGCTTGGTCGCGACCTGGATGGTGCCCTCGGCCTGCCCCCCGAGGGAGACCGCCCGCTCCGCGAGGAGGTCGGAGTGCTCGTCCATGTGCTCCGAGATCTCGTCGAAAAGCTGGTGGAGGGCGATGAAACTATCCCCCTTGACGTTCCAGTGGGCCTGCTTCGCCTGCCAGTGCAGGTCGATGGCCTCGGCGAGGCGCTCGTTGAGCAACTTCACCATCGGGGTCCGGACATTCTCCGGAAGGGTGTTCTTGGTGGTGTTCATGGCCCTTAAAATGAGTCGTCGATTCAACGATGAGGAAGACGCCGGTGATTTTCGCCACGATCGCGTCGTGGACCGGCGCAGCCTCTTGTACGGCGGCCGGCGAGTGTCTACGGCTACAACACCGTGACCTCGGGGTCCGGGTCGGGCTACCCGTTGACCCTGGGGGAATGAACCCAACTCCTCCAGGGTTGTCCTTCTCGTAGGCCTCGACCGCCGGACCCACTTTTCCCTACACCGATGACCAGCAAGTACACCGATGACGTGCGCGCCCAGGCGGTCCGCCTGGCCGGCCAGGGCCACAGCTATGCGGAGATCGGGCGCCGCCTCGACGTCTCCTCGTCCACCGTGGCCCGGTGGGCTCGGAGCGAGGAACCGCCGACCCCGGAGACCGCGAGCCGGCGGAAGACCGCCCAGGCCGGCGGCGCCCTCCGGGCCAAGGACGCCCGGACCAAGACGAGCCGTTCCGCCAAGGCCACGGGCAAGCGCACCGGCACGAAGACCGGAGCCGCCTCCCGGCGATCGACGACGACCACCCCGCGCTCGGGGGGGACCGGAGCGGCGGTGACCTCGGCGAACGGCAAGGCGCCCCGGCGGTCGAAGAAAAACGGCGTCGCCGCAGCCGCCCCCGCCCCGCGGCGTCGGCCGCGCCGGACCGCGGCCCAGCGCCGGAAGGCCCTGGAAGAGATGAATCCGGAGCGCATGGCGACCGCCCTCATCCTCTGCGGGGTGCCGCTGGCCCAGGCCGCGAAGAAGGCCGGTATCAGCCAGGCCCAGGCGGAACGGGCCTACCTCGCCGCCAGCCGGCAGACCGCGGAATCCGTCAAGGACACGGTCGGGGTGCCCTCCCTCAAGCACGACCGCTGGATCACCAACGGGGGCGGTCATTCCGGCTCCGTGACCCGGGAGCACCCCAGCCAGCGTCACGCCCTGACCAACACCGGACTCGCCCTCGCCCGCTAGCAGCGGTCTCGCGGGATCCGCAGCGCGCTTTCCAACGAGCAGGCGAGTGTCCCGGAACGTCCTCATCGGCATCGTGGTGGCGGTGGCCGCCGCCGGCGGCCTGCTCGTCGCGGCGGCGGTCGGGGTCACCGTCTTTCTCTCCCGAACCGGCACCGCGACCCCGACCCCGATGGTGGACGACCCGGCCCCGGGACCCACGGTGGCCCGACCGGAGGGCCCCCTCGAACCCCGGGTCGTCTTCCATCTGGAGCGCTCGCCGGAGGGCCGCAGGGAAGACCCCCTGCGGGTGGACCCGCCCCTCCTTCGTCCCGACGACGTCGAGCTCGTCGGGGCCGAGACCGTCGACCTCCCTCGGAGCGGGTGGTCCTGTCGGATCTACCGGCGCCCGGAGACCCCCGCCGCCGCGACCGTCGGCTGCCTCCACACCCCGGCGCGCTACGGCCCCGGCGGGCCCCAGGCGTCCGCCTCCCAGAGCTTCGCCTGCGAGACGGCGACGGTGTCGAATCCCCTGGTGCTGAGCAGCCTCGACCGGGCCGGCTGGGTGGATTGGTACGTGCGGGTCGAATGCCGGGAGCCGACCCCCCGATGAGACGGGCCTCCGGAGCGCCGGGGACGGGCGGCGCCGGCGGGGACGACGACGAAGACGACGACGGCGTCGAGCAGACGGGTCAGGACGGGGACGTCGCCGGCGAGGACGACGACGAAGAAGGAGAAGAAGAAGAAGACCAACGCCGGGACGACCGCCTTTCCGGCATGCCCCGCCGCCGCCCGGGCAGCTACGGGCGCTTCGGTCTGCTTCTGGTGCCGGTCTGGCTCGTCGCCGTCGGGGTGGTGATCGACCTCGCCCGGCGGCTCGGGGGACCCATGGCCTGGGTCGCCCTGGCGGCCGGCGGCGTGGTCTCCCTGGCGCTCCTCGCCTTCGCCGTCATCTGGTTCCGCGCCCGGGGCAGCTAGTACCCCTGCCCGGACATTCGGTCCGGGTTGG
>DAPKRP010000076.1:0-4829 GCA_031800515.1 Polyangiaceae bacterium LLY-WYZ-14_1
GGCGGGGCGGCGGCGCGGGGGGCGCCGCTGGCCCCCGGTCGCCATTATCGAGCTTGACTCGATAGCTCGGCGCGCCATGCTCCCGGCGTACTGAGTGAGGCTCGATTGCGGCGAGCTTGCCGCAGGGAGAGACCGATGCCCGAGGCCCCCCCCACCGACGCCGGCGGAGACGCGCCGCCCGTCCTCCGGAGACCGCGCCGGCTCCCCCGTCTCGCCCAGGGCGGAGGGCTCGTCGCCCTCGCCGTGGTCGTCGCCGGCGTCGGCTGGCTGTTCGCTCCCGGAAGGCCGGCGGCGGCCCCCCCCACGTCGGATGCGACCACCGGGCAGCGGCCACCCCGGGTCGCCGTCGCCGACGTCCGCACCGGCCAGGTGAACCGGACCGACGTGCTCTACGGCATCACCAGCGCACCGGACCGTGGCCGCCTCGCCTTCACCGTCGCCGGTCGCCTCGCCGCCCGTCCGGTGGAGGCCGGCGACCGAGTGGCCGAAGGCGACCTCCTCGCCCGGCTGGACCCGCGCCCCTTCCAGAACGGCCTGGCGGCGGCCCGGGCGACCCACGCCGAGCTCCAGGCCCGGGAGGCCCAGCTCGCCCGAGACCAGGCGCGGGTCGCCCACCTGCGGGACTCGGGAGCGACGAGCGACCAGCAGGCCGAGCAGGTGGACGCGGAGCTCCTGGCTCTTCGGGCGGCCCTCGACGCCGCCCGGGCGCAGGTGGCCGAATCCCAGCGTCTGGTCGGGGAATCGGTGATCCGGGCCCCCTACCCCGCCACGGTCACGGCGAGCTTCGTCGAGCCCGGGGAGCACGCCGGACCCGGCCAGCCGGTGGTGGAGCTGAGCGGGCGCGCGGGCGTCGAGGTCGAGGCGGAGGCCCCCGAGAGCGTCGCCGCCCGACTCGCACCGGGGGACCCGGTCCGCGTCGAGCTCCCGACCCGTCGCCTCGAGATCGACGGCGTCGTCCGAGCGGTGAGCGAGAGCGGCCGGGGCCCCGGGGCGCTCTTCCCGGTCCGGGTCGAGCTCCTCGACGACGGTGAGGCGGTGCCCGGGCTGACCGCCCGCCTGGTGCTCCCGGACCAGGGGGCAAAGGCGCTGCTCGTCCCCCTGCGGGCGGTGGTCGACCCGACGGGACGGCGGCCGACGGTCTTTCGCCTGGGGAACGATGGGCGGGTTCGGCGGACGCGGATCGAGGCGGACGGTCTGAGCGGGGGCCAGGTCATCGTCCGGTCCGGGCTCGAGGCCGGCGACCGGGTGGTGGTCGAAGGGCAAGCCCGCCTCCTCGACGGGGACGCGGTCCGAATCGACGAGGAGAGCCTCCGATGACGGAGACGGGAGCGCCCGAGCCCCCGGGGGCGGAGACCGGCCGGGGGTCGACGGCTCCGGGGACCGAGGGATCCTCCGGCGGCCTCGCCGGCTTCTTCGCCCGCCCGAAGCTGTTCCTCAGCCTGGCGATGGTCCTCTCCGGCGTCGGCGTCGTCGCCTGGTTCACCATGCCCCGGGAAGAAGACCCGAAGCTCCTCGAGCGCTTCGGCCTGGTCGTCACCCCCTACCCCGGCGCCGACGCCCTGACCATCGAGCGGCTGGTCGCCGAGCCCATCGAAGACCATCTCGCCGAGGTCCCGGAGGTGAAGCGGGTGGAGAGCACCATCCGGGCCGGCGTGCTCATCACCAACGTCCGACTTCGGGACGACGTCGGTCTCGCCGAGCTCGAGCCCGCCTGGGATCGGGTCGAAGAAGCCCTCGACGACGCCCGCCGGGAGCTTCCCGAGGAGGCCCATTCCCCGGACCTCGACCGCCATCTGTTCGACCCGGAGGCGGTGGTGGTGGCTCTCACCGGGAGCCCCGACGTCCTCGAGCTGGCCGACGCGGCGGAGGCGCTCCGGCGACGGCTGCTCTCCGTCGAGCACGTGAGCCGGGTCGAGATCACCGGGGACCCCGGGGCCCAGATCACCGTCGCCTTCGACGACGCGACGGCCCGTCGGCTCGGCCTCGACCCCCGGCAGCTCGCCGGGATGCTCGACGGACGGAACTCCACCATCCCCGGCGGGGCCATCCAGCACGAGGGGCGGCGGGTCGAGATCCGGCCGAGCGCCGATTTCCGCACCGTCGCCGAGATCGCGACCACCCCCGTGCCCCTGCCGAGCGGCGCAGCCATCCCCCTCCAGACGGTCGCCGACGTGCGCCGCATGCCTCGGGAGCCGGTCGGCGAGCGCATGCGCCTCGACGGCTCCGTCGCCGTCGCCCTCGGCGTCGTACCCGAGCCGGAGATCGACGTGATCGCCTTCGGCGCCGCGGTGCGAAGGGAGATCGCCGCCTTCGCTGCGGACCACCCGGAGCTCGTCCTCCACGAAGTCGCCTTCCAGCCGGCGAAGGTGGCGGGGCGGCTCGGAGAGCTCGGCGGCTCCCTCCTGCTGGGGATCGGCATCGTGGCGGGGGTGCTCTTTCTGACCATGGGCGCCCGCCTCGGCACCGTGGTGGCTTCCGTGGTTCCCCTGGTCACCTTCGCCGCGGTCGCGGTCTACGCCGCCGGGGGCGGGGTGCTCCACCAGATCGCCGTCGCCGCCCTGGTCATCGCCCTCGGGCTCCTGGTGGACAACGCCATCGTGATGGCGGAGCTCATCCAACGGCGCATCGACGACGGCCTCCCCCGAGCGGCGGCCGCCGCAAGCGCCATCCGGGAGCTCGCCCTGCCCCTGGGAGCCGCGACCGGCACGACCCTGGCGGCCTTCCTCCCGATGATGCTCTCGGAGGGTCCCAGCGCCGACTTCACCCGGGCGATCCCCCTGGTGCTCATCCTCGCCCTCGTCGTGAGCTACGGCTACGCCCTGGTCGTGACGCCGGCGCTCTCGGCTCTGGTCCTGCGCCCGAGCCGGAAGCACGGGGCAGCGACGCCCCGGCAGGCCATCCCCGGGGAGGCGCCGGCGGACCCGGAGGACGACGACGCTGGTCCGCGCGGATGGCTGGAACGACTCGCCGGCTGGATCGGCAGGACCTCGGCTCGGCACCCCTGGGTGGTGCTCGGCGTGAGCGCCGGGATCGTGATCGGGAGCAGCGCCTGCGCCCTATTGGTCGATTTCAGCTTCTTTCCCTCGTCGGACCGGGAACAGCTGGTGGTCAGCCTGGAACTGCCCGAGGGCACCCATCTGGACGAGACCGATGCCGTCGCCCGATGGATGGAACAGGAGCTCGCCGAGCACCCTCGCGTATCGTCCGTCGCGAGCTTCGTCGGCCGTGGCGTCCCCTTCTTCTACTATAACGTCCTCCGGCGTCCGGACAGCCCGCACCTGGCGGAGCTCATCGTCACCACCGACGGACCGGAAGCGGTGACGGAGGTGCAGGCCTTCGTCCGCCGAGCGGTACCCGACGTCTTCCCCGACGTGATCGCGGTGCCCCAGCGTCTCGAGCAGGGTCCGCCGGTTGCCGCCGACGTCGTGGTCCGCCTGAGCGGTCCAGACCTCGACGAGCTCTCCGCCGCCGCCACCACCGTCCGCGGCGTGCTCCGCGGCATCCCCGGCGTCGTCGACCTGCGGGTCGACGAAGGGCTTGGCGCCCCGACCCTGGACGTCGAGATCGACGACGCCGCCGCCGCCCGTCGCGGCCTGGTGCGGCAGGACATCGCCGTCTCTCTTCTCGGCCGGACCCAGGGTCTGGTGGCGACCGCCTACCGGGCGGAAGACGACCCGATCCCGGTGGTGGTTCGCTCCCGGGCCGGGGAGGACACACCGATCGACGAGCTCGATGGCCTGGACGTCAGCGCCCCGGGGAACGCCGCGACGCCCCTCGGCCAGGTCGCTTCCGGCGACGTGTCCTGGACTCCCGCGGTGCTCCATCACCGGAACCGCGCCCGGGTGGTCTCGGTCCTGGCGAACACCGCCGACGACACGACCTACGCCGCGGTGGTCGGCGCCTTCGACGCGGCGATGGCGGCGCCGGACGCCCCCGCTCTGCCCCCCGGGGTGCGCCTCGAGCAGGGAGGTGCCTTCGAGAGCTCGAAGGAGTCGAACGTGTCCCTCGCGGACAAGATGCCCTACGGCCTGCTCCTGCTGGTCGCCATCCTCCTCGCCGAGTTCAACTCCTTCCGACGGGTCTTCATCGTGCTGGCGACGGCGCCTCTCGCGGTGATGGGGATCTGGCCCGGACTCGCCATCGCCGACCTTCCCTTCGGCTTCGTGGCGCTTCTGGGCGCCCTGGCGCTCATCGGCATCGTCGTGAACGGGGCGATCGTCCTGCTCGACGTCACCGAGCGGCACCGCCGGGAGGATGGCCTGTCCACCGTGGATGCCCTGGAGCGCGCCGTCGCCCTCCGGACGCGCCCCATCCTGCTGACGACGGCGACGACCATCGCTGGATTGCTGCCCCTCCTGTTTTCGACGTCGACCCTCTGGCCGCCGCTCTCGGCGGCCATGGTCTCCGGCCTCAGCCTCGGGACGATGCTGACCTTGTTCGTGGTCCCATCCCTCTACCGGCTGCTCTTCCGCGAACCGAGCCCGCCGAAGGCTTGAAGACGCCTAGTACCCCTGCCCGGAAGTTCGAACCGGGTTTGCGCCGGTCCCGAACGCCGCGCCCGGTCCTCGTCGGTATCCCGGACCGACCGCTCGGCGTTGAAGGAGGCTGGCCGGGCGACGTGTACCTGCACGTCTACGTGTACCTGCACGTCTACGTACACGTGTACGTGCACGTGCACGTGCACGTGCACGTGCACGTGCACGTGGACGAGTACGTGTACGTGGCCCGGCTTCGCCGGGCTTGGAAGACGCTTTCTAGGCCCGGGGACGAGGGAGCTCGGTCTAGCGCATGGGTTGCGGGTTCGGGTCGCCCCCGTTCGGGCGGGGCCC
>DAPKRP010000077.1:0-4182 GCA_031800515.1 Polyangiaceae bacterium LLY-WYZ-14_1
GGCCGTGGCGGGAATGCAGGGAGGTTCCGGACACTTGCGGAGCCCGTTCGCCGCGCTGCGTCCGCCGGAGAGAAGACATGCGACTCGACCGACTGACCACCAAGACCCGGGAGGCGCTCCTCGCCGCCCAGCAGGACGCCACCGCCCGGGGAAACCCCGAGCTAATGCCGGAGCATCTGCTGGTCGCCCTGCTCGAGCAGCCGGAGGGCATCGCCCCGGCGCTGGTGAAGAAGGCGGGCAGCGACCCGAAGCGCCTCGCCGGCGAGCTGTCGGCCCGATTGACCAGCCTGCCGAAGGTGCAGGGGGGGGCCGAGCCGGGCTTGTCCCGACGGATTCGGGAGGTGTTGACGAACGCCTGGGCGGAGACGGAGAAGCTCGAGGACGAGTACACCTCCGCCGAGCATGTGTTCCTGGCCGTCTTCTCCAGCGACGACGAGGCGGCCAAGACCCTGTCGGCGGACGGCCTGGACGCCGGCGCCCTCGGCGCCGCCATCAAGGAGGTCCGGGGTAGCCAGCGGGTGACCGACCCGGAGCCCGAGGGGAAGTTTCAGGCGCTCGAGAAATACACCCGCGACCTCACGGCGGCGGCCCGCGCCGGCAAGATCGACCCGGTGATCGGCCGGGACGAAGAGATCCGTCGCGTCATGCAGGTCCTCTCCCGGCGCACCAAGAACAACCCCGTGCTCATCGGCGAGCCCGGGGTCGGGAAGACCGCGATCGTCGAAGGCATCGCCCACCGGGTGGCCCAGGGCGACGTGCCGGAGGGCCTCAAGGACAAGCGCATCCTGGCGCTGGACCTCGGGTCCATGCTGGCCGGGGCGAAGTACCGGGGGGAGTTCGAGGAGCGGATGAAGGCCGTCGTCCAGGAGATCACCAGCGCCGAGGGCCGCATCGTGTTGTTCATCGACGAGCTCCACACCCTGGTCGGGGCGGGCGCTGCGGAAGGCGCGATGGACGCCTCGAACATGTTGAAGCCGGCCCTCGCCCGCGGGGAGCTCCGGTCCATCGGGGCGACCACCCTGGACGAGTACCGGAAGCACATCGAAAAGGACGCCGCCCTGGCTCGGCGCTTCCAGCCGGTCTTCACCGGCGAGCCGAGCGTGCCGGACACGATCGCGATCCTGCGGGGCCTCAAGGAACGCTACGAGGTCCACCACGGCATCCGCATCCAGGACGCCGCCATCGTCGCCGCGTCGACCCTGTCGGACCGGTACATCACCGACCGCTACCTGCCGGACAAGGCGATCGACCTCGTCGATGAGGCGGCGAGCCGGCTGAAGATGGAGATCGACTCGGTCCCGGCCGAGATCGACGCCGTCGAACGCAAGATCGTCCAGCTCGAGATCGAGAAGCAGGCGCTGAAGCGAGAGCAGGACGCCGCCAGCGAGAAGCGGCTCGGGGAGCTCGAACAAGAACTGGCCGAGCTGGCGGAAAAGAAGAACGCCATGCGGGCCCAGTGGCTCGACGAAAAGGAGCTCATCACCGGGATCCGGGAACGGAAGGCCCAGGTGGAAAAGCTCAAGCTCGATCTCGAACGGGCGCAGCGGACCGCCGACTACGAGCTCGCCTCCCGCATCCAGTACGGGGAGATCCCGGAGGCGGAAAAGGCGGTGACGGATGCCCAGGCGAAGCTCGCGGAGCGCCAGTCCCAGGGATCGTTCCTCAAGGAAGAGGTGACCGACGAGGACATCGCCGCCGTCGTCTCGAAATGGACCGGGGTGCCCGTCAGCAAGATGCTCGAAGGCGAACGGGAGAAGCTCCTCAAGATGGAGGATCGGCTTCACCGGCGGGTCATCGGTCAGGAGGACGCCGTCGTCGCCGTCGCCAACGCGGTGCGCCGCAGCCGGGCGGGCCTCGCCGAGGAATCCCGGCCCGTCGGATCCTTCCTCTTCCTGGGACCGACCGGCGTCGGGAAGACGGAGCTCGCCCGAGCCCTCGCCGAGTTCCTCTTCGACGACGACCGGGCGATGATCCGCCTCGACATGTCCGAGTACATGGAGAAGCACGCCGTCTCCCGGTTGATCGGCGCGCCCCCGGGCTACGTCGGCTACGAAGAAGGGGGGCAGCTGACCGAACCGGTCCGGCGACGTCCCTATTCGGTCATCCTCTTCGACGAGGTGGAAAAGGCCCACCCGGACGTCTGGAACACGCTCCTCCAGGTGCTCGACGACGGGCGACTGACGGACGGGCAGGGGCGTACCGTGGACTTCAAGAACACGGTCATCGTGCTGACCTCGAACATCGGCTCCCATCACATCATGGCCCTGGACGACCCGGCGGCGATGAAGGACGCGGTGATGGGCGATCTGCGGAACGCCTTCCGGCCGGAGTTCCTCAACCGGATCGACGACATCGTCGTCTTCCAGCGGCTCGAACGGAGCGACCTGCGGCGGATCGTCGACATCCAGCTTCAGCGCTTCGGGCGCCGGCTGGCGGACCGGGAGCTCCACCTCGAGGTCACCGACGGCGCGAAGGAGTTCCTGGCCAACGTCGGCTACGACCCGACCTACGGCGCGCGGCCGCTCAAGCGGGCGATCCAGCAGTACGTCGAGAACCCGCTGGCCCAGGAGCTCCTGGCGGGCGCGTTCCTGCCCGGCGACACGGTGCTGGTGACCACCGGGGAAGAAGGCCAGCTCGCCTTCGAGCGGCGCCCCCCGGCGGACGACGACGCCCAGGGGGTCCGAGCTCCGGACCGTCTCGAGGCCTGACCCGGGGGCCGGCCCCGTGGGCCGCCGGGCGGGGCGGCCCTTCCCCCGGGCCCGGTCGACCCCACGCCTTCGGGGTATCCGAGGACCTGCTCTGGTACACCTAGGGAGACCGGCTGGCACGGCTGGACCCCTTCCCCCGCCGGGCCGCCGGTCTCCCCGCTCGATGGATTCCGCTCCTTCGCCGCGACACTCCTTCCCCCCGGGGCGCCGGGTGGGCCCCTACGTGCTGGGCGACCGCATCGCCGCCGGGGCCATGGGGGAGGTCTACCGGGCCCACCACGGGACGACCGGAGAACCAGCGGCGGTCAAGGTCCTGGCCCCGGAGATCCCCCTGCGGGAGGGGGTGCGCCTGGCCCGGGAGGCTAGCGCGGCTGGGCGGGTCGCCCACGAGGGCATCGTCCGGATCCTGGGGCATGGTGGCGGGGAGTCACCGGACGAGCCCGCCTGGCTTGCGATGGAGCTCCTGGACGGGGAGACGCTGGACGACCGGATCCGCCGCACCCGGGACCGGCGCACCCTCCTCCAGGCGATCGAGGCCATGCTGCCGCCTCTGGCCGCCGCCCACGCCGCGGGGATCGTCCATCGGGACCTCAAGCCCTCGAACGTGTTCCTCGCCCGGCGTCCCGACGGCGGCGAGCGGGTCGTCCTGATCGACTTCGGCATCGCCAAAGCCGCCGACGGCGCCGACCCCCGACTCACGGCGACGGGCATCGTCTTGGGCACGCCGTTCTACATGAGCCCGGAGCAGGCTCGGGCGACCCGGGAGATCGGACCGGAGACCGACGTCTGGTCCGTTGGAGTCATGCTCTACGAGGCGCTCGCCGGGCGGGTGCCCTTCACCGGGGACTCCGTGACCGACGTCGTCGTGCGGGTCTGCACCGAAGAACCCCCGCCCCTGGCCGCCGCCGTGCCGGGCCTCGACCCCGAGCTGGCGCGGATCGTCCACGCTTGTCTAGCCAAGCGACCCGGCGACCGACCGCCGGACGCCGGTGCCCTGGCCGCCGCCCTCGCCCCGGTTCTCGGCGCCCGGGGAGGGGGCGCCACGCTCCCCTGGGGATCGACCGGGCCGGCCTCCCACGACGCGACGGAGCGCCTGGATAGCGGCTCCTTGGCCGGCGGCACCGGAGCATCGGCGGCTCCGGCGACGGGACGGCGGGGGACGCCCCGTCGACGTCCCTGGCTCCTCGTCGGCGGCGGGATGGCGGTCGTGATCGCGGGCGTGGTCGCCGGTGGGCTCGTCGTCGCCTTCGACGGAGCCCCGGCGGCGCCTTCCACCTCCGAAGACCCCACGACCCAGAACGCCTCGTCCCCGGGGGGTACGATGGGCTCGGAGACGGGGGAGGCAGCGGTCGTCGCCCCGGCCCCCGCCCCGACATCGGATCTCCGGCCCCCGTCGAAGGACGGGCGCCGAGAGCCCCAGGGCATCGACGGGCCCGCGGGCCCGGCCGTCGAGCTCCCGGAAGAACCCCGCGCC
>DAPKRP010000078.1:0-5055 GCA_031800515.1 Polyangiaceae bacterium LLY-WYZ-14_1
CGATGGGACGGGTGGCGCCGGGGTGGCCGCTGGGGACGATGCCGCCGCCGGCGAGGCGTCCGAGGTCGCGATGGCCGCCGGTGGCGACGACGCCCAGACCGGCGCCGCCGAAGACGACGGGAACACCGCGGCGGCAGCCGCCGGCGGCGGGGCGTCCACGGGAAGCGCCTCCGGGGGTGGCGGCAGCGCCGGCGGGTCCTCCCGCGGCGGCGCCTCTCCGGACCGGGGCCCCTCCGACCGGGGAGCCGCGGGCGGCGGAGAGCGCTCCGCCGAGGCATCCGCCGCCGCTGGGACCGGCGCGGCCGCCGCCGAGGAAGAGGCCCCCGCCGCCGAAGACGAGGAGCCGCGCTCGGTCAGCGATGCCCTTCTGGGGGCCATCGCGCGGGAGCGTCGGGAAGAACAGGCCTCGGACGAGCCGTCGATCCCGGAGACGCCCAGCAGGGGCAACGTGCGCACCACCCTCGGGCGGCTGTCGAACGCGATGAAGGCCTGCGCCGCCGGCCAGACCGGGGTGGCGACGGCCACCTTGATCGTGCGGAGCAACGGCAAGGTCGCCAGCGCCTCCATCGGGGGAAGCCCCTTCGGCGGCACGCCCCAGGGCCGATGCATGGAAGGCGTCCTCCGCCGGGCGGAGTTCGAGCGGTTCAGCAACCCGACGACCCGGATCCAGTACCCCTTCCGGATCGACTAGCACCCGGCGGCGCCTCCCGGGGCGCGGGGCGCGGGGCCTGGGGTATCCTGGGGTGTGCTGCGGAGCCTGCCCGTGCCGCCCTTCATCGGAGCGGTCGTCGTCGTCATCTGGGGCATCGGCTGCGGCGGGGCGTCGGCAGGCCGCGACGGCCAGGACGGGACGGACGCCGCCGGGGCCGGGGGCCTCTCCACCGCCCGGTCCGTGGCCCTCGCGGAGCCCCTGGCGGAGGACCTGGGGCGGCGGCTGCACGGCCTCTACCGGGGGGAGCCGGAGACGACGGTGGTGCTCCCCCCTGCCGAGCTCGCCGAGATCCTGGTCCCTCGGGCCGCCGAGCGGCTGGCCGACCAGCCTCGCCTCGACCTCGGGCCGGCGGTCGCCGACGGGGACCCCCTCGGCGGCGCGCGCTATCTCGGGGTCTGCATCCAGGGCGCCCGGCTCGAGCCCGCGGAGGGGCCCCTCGGGCTTCGGCGGGATCGCTGGGTCGTCGATCGGGCGCTCGTGGTCGGCCTACGGCCGGGTCGGCGGCGGGTCGCGGCCTGGGTGGAAGGGATCTTCGTCCAGACCGTCGACGGCTACCGGGCGATCGCCCTCCAGCGGCTCGAGCGGCCCCGCTGGGAGCACAGCGATCTGGACCTCGCCCCATGCGATATGGGGTCCGGTCGATGGGACCCCCAATATATTGGTAGTGTCACCGAGTGACACCCACGCCTAGTCGCGTTCCGCGTTGCCGATCCCGTCGATCCGGTGGTAGCTCCTCGGACTCGGGGCGCGTTCCCTCGGGCGGGCATGGATCGACATCCATGCGGCCCGGACCCCGGGCGTGGTGACTCCAGCATGAAGATCCGGAAGCTCGAGATCTGCGGCTTCAAGTCCTTCGTCGACCGCACGGTGCTGCGCTTCGACCAGGACGTGACCGGCATCGTCGGCCCCAACGGGTGCGGCAAATCCAACGTGGTCGACGCGGTGAAGTGGGCCATGGGGGAGCAGAGCGCCCAGCGGCTCCGGGGCCGGGCGATGGAAGACGTGATCTTCAACGGGTCCGAAGCCCGGGGACCCCACGGCTTCGCCGAGGTCTCGGTCACCTTCGACAACACGGACGGCCTCACCCCGCCGGAATACCGGGACTATGCGGAGATCACGATCACCCGCCGCTTGGATCGCTCCGGCCACAGCGACTACTTCATCAACAAGACGCCGGTCCGCCTGATGGACGTGACCAACCTGTTCCTCGGCACCGGCGTCGGTCGTCGGGCCTACTCGATCATCGAGCAGGGCCGCATCGGCTACATCGTCAGCAGCAAGGCAGAAGACCGGCGACTGATGATCGAAGAGGCGGCGGGCATCACGAAGTTCAAATCGCGCAAAAAGTCCGCCGAACGGAAGATGGATCAAACGCGGCAGAATCTGCTGCGGGTCACGGATATCATTCAGGAGATCGAACGGTCTCTCGCCAGCCTGAAGCGGCAGGCACAGAAAGCGGAACGCTACAAGGCCTACCGGGGGGAGCTCCGGGACCTGGAGCTCCACGTCGCGTCCCACCGATATCTCGAGCTCGCCGCCCACGCCCGGATGGTCTCGGATCGGCGGGTCGTCGCCGAGGCGGAGGCGGCGGGGGTGCGGGCCGCGCAGGTGGTCCGGGACGCGGAGGTCGAGGCGGACCGGGTCGAGGTGTCGCGAGCGGAATCCGCCGTCGAACAGGCCCAGAGCCGCAGCTACGCCCTCGACAACGCCGTTCGCGCCCTCGAAGGGGAGCTCGAGACCCAGCGGGAACGCCTCGCCGGCTACGTCGAAAAGGACGCCGTGGCGGGCCGGGAGCTCACCGCCCTCGAGGAACGCCGGGGCGCCCTCGAGGCGGAGCGGGCCCATCTGGTCGCGGCCCTCGCCTCCCTCGAAGAAGCGGAGCGGAGCGAGGCGGAGACCCTCGCCCGAGCCGACGAAGAGCTCGAGCGCCGGAAGGGCTCCGCCGCCGATGCGGAAAAGGTGGTCGCCACGGCCCGGGCCCGCCTCGGCGAGGCGGACACCCGGATCGCCCGGGCGGAGGCGGTGCAGGCCAGCATCGCCCGGCGCCGGGAAGACGCGCGGCAGCGGCTCGACCGCCTGCGCGCCGAGCGTGGCGAGACCGAGCAGCGCCAGGTCGAGGTCGCCCAGTCCCGGGTCGCCCTCGACGCCCGCCGCCGGACCCTGGAAAGCGGAAAGCAGGCCACCGGGGAACGCCGGGCCGAGCTCGAAGGCGAGGTCGCCCGCCTCGGGGAGGCGGTCCGCGTTCTGGACGAGGAGACCGCCGTCGTCCGGGAGGAGCTCGCGGAGCGCCGCTCCCGACTCCGTTCCCTCGAATCGCTCCATCGACGCCTCGAAGGCGTCGGCGCCGGCGTCCGCCGCCTCCTCGGCGCCGGGGGGGGCCAGGAGGGTTCCGCATCGGCACCGGTCGACGGTCTGGTCGGCCTGGTCGCGGATCGGATCGCCTGCCCGGCGGAGTGCACCGCGGCGCTGGCGAGCGCCCTCGGCGACCAGCTCCAGGGGGTGGTCGTCGCCTCCCGGGAGGCGGCTCTCGATGCCCTGGAAGCCCTCCGCCAGGGGGACGGGGGGCGGGCGACGCTGATGCCCCGGCGACCCCGGCGGGTGGTCGGGGTGGACGGGGGCGATCTGCCCCGAGCCCGGGCCCTCGGCCTCCGTCGGCTCGTCGACCAGGTCTCCTACGAGCCCGACGACGCCGAGCTGGTGCACCATCTCCTCGCCGGCTGGTGGCTCGCCCCCGACCTCGCCGCCGCCCTCGAGGCGCAGGATGCGGGGATCGGGCCGGTGGTCACCGGAGAAGGCGACGTCCTCGACCTGGACGGGCGGATCACCGGGGGCTCCGGGGACGACGTCAACGCCCACCTCCTCGAGCTGCAGCGAGAGATCCGCGAGCTCCGGGAGGTGGTCGCCGGTCTCGACGGAACCACCCGGGAACGGCAGGAGCGCCTCGGCGTCCTCAAGACCGACCTGGCCCGCGCCCAGGGGGGGCTCGACGCCGCCCGGGCCGACGCCCACGACGCCGAGATCGCCCTGGTCACCGTCGACAAGGATCTCCGGTCGGCAGAGGAAGACGCCGAACGTCTCGCGGCGCGCCTCGACGCCCTGACCGGGGAAGTCGGCGAGGTCGAGCAGGCCCTCGCCCTGGCGGAAACCGAATCCCAGGAGGCGGCGGCGGAGATCGAGCAGGCTCGGGCGTCCAAGGCGGAAGCCGAGGGCGAGCTCGCCGCGGCGAGCTCGGTCCACGCCGAGCGCCGGGCGAGCGTCGACGCCCAGGCGACGGAGGTCACCGAGCTCAAGGTGCGGGCCGCCCAGGCCCGGGAACGGGTGGAACGGGACCGCCAGGCCCGGGATCGGATCGACCGGGACCTGGCGGAGCTCTCCACCCGGAGAACCCAGCTCGAGGCGGACATCGAAGAGGGTGCCGCCCAGCAGGGCGCCCTCGCGGCACGGATGCTCGGGAACCGGGAGCGGCTGGTCGACGCCGTCGCCGAGGCGATGGCCGCCGAAGAGGCCCTCGCCGGACATCGGGCGCGCTTCGACGAGCTCCGGGCGGCGCTCTCGGAACGGGAGCTCGGCCTCCGGGAGCTCCGGACGACGCTCGAGGGGATGACCGGCCGGCTCTCCGAGCTGGCCCTGGAAGAGCGGGAGGTCACCCTGGCGATCGACCACCTGATCGACTCCATGGTCGACCGCCACCGGGTCGTCCTGCCCAAGGTGCTGGGCGACTACCACGCCCGGGAGCTCCCGGACGCCGCCATCGAGGCCCGCATCGACGAGCTGATCCGATTGATCGACCGGATGGGGGAGATCAACCTGACCGCGATCGACGAGTACCAGGAGACCTCGAAGCGCTACGACTATCTGGTCGCTCAGCGCGCCGATCTCGAAGAAGCCTTGTCGCAGCTGGACCGGGCGATCCGCCAGATGAACCGGGAGAGCCGGCGGCTGTTCAAGGAAACCTTCGAAGCCGTCGACGAGCGCTTCCGGCAAATGTTCCCCCGGCTCTTCGGCGGTGGCAAAGCCGAGCTACGGATGACCGACCCGGACGACTTGCTCGAGACCGGGGTCGAGATCATCGCCCAGCCCCCCGGCAAGAAGCTCGGCTCCTTGGAGCTGATGAGCGGCGGCGAAAAGGCCTTGACGGCGGTCTCTCTTCTCCTGTCGATCTTCCAGTACAAGCCGAGCCCCTTCTGCGTTCTGGACGAGGTCGATGCACCCCTCGACGAGGCGAACATCGGGCGTTTCGCCCAGGCGGTGCGGGAGATGACGGATCACTCCCAGTTCATCGTCATCACCCACGCGAAGCGCACGATGGAGTTCACCGACCTGCTCTACGGGGTGACCATGGA
>DAPKRP010000079.1:0-5899 GCA_031800515.1 Polyangiaceae bacterium LLY-WYZ-14_1
GCCCCGCCGCCCTCGTCGGCCGGAGCGGCGCTGGGGTCCTCGGTCCCCTCGTCCTGGGCCCGGGCGGGACCGCCGCCCGTCGCGAGACTGCCCAGCACGACGAGGACGGCGACGGCGGCGGACGGGAGGTCGGGGGAGGGCCGGGGCACGACAGGGCCCTGGAGAACGACGGTGGTTCGGGACGACGAAGGATGGGGCATGACGATTCCGGGTCCCTTGGTCGGCGCCGGCGGTTGATACCACGGGCCCGCCGGGGGGCCCAAACAGGCGGAAACCTGCTGAAATTTCGCCGGCATTCGCCCTGGTACGGCCCCTCCCGGGCACCCTTGACGCCCTTCGAGCCCGCTGCTAGTTAGCGCGTCGCCAGAGAGGCCGGGGTGCTACCCAAGGCGCCCCCCGGGCGAACCGGCCCACCTTCTCTCCGGCTGGGCCGGCTCAGGGCCACGGCCCCGCCTCTGCGGGCTTCGGCCCGGGTCGGCACGAGGCGCTCGAGAATGCACGGGAAGCTCACCGCACTGCTCGCGGGCGGCGGAGACATCATCGTCTTGGACTGGACCTTCTGGTTCCAAGCGGTTCTGTTCCTGCTGCTGTTCCTCTTCCTCCGAACCTTCGTCTTTCGCCCGGTGATGGCCGTCCTCGACCGGCGCGAGCAGGCGACCGTCGGCGCCCGACGGGAGGCGGAAGCGGTCAAGAAGAAGGCCGCCGGCCTCGCCGACGAGTTCGACGCCCAGCTCCGAAAGGTGCGGGCGGCGGCGGCGGAAGAACGGGAACGGCTCCGCCAGGAGGGGGCCCGGCTCGAGCAATCGCTCCTCGATGAAGCCAAAAAAGAGGTGGCGAGCACGACCGCCGACGCCGAGTCCCGGCTCGCCGAAGAGACGAAGGCCACCCGGGCGGAGCTCGAAGCCGCCGTCCCCAGCCTAGCGGCCGCCATGGCCTCGAAGGTCCTCGGCCGCGAGGTGACCCGATGAACGGCGCCTCGGTGGTCCCCGGCGCCGGCCGCCCGCCGGCCGCGGGACGAGCCCCCCGCCGGCGGCGTGCGTTCCGGGCCAGCGGCCCCCTGCTCCAATTCTTGGCCGTCCTGCTGCTGCTCTCCGTCTCCCCGGTGCGGTCCGTCCTCGCCCAACACGGCGGCGGCGACGACCACGGCGGAAGCGCCGACGGGGCGCCCCTCGGGGGGGAAGCCCCGGAGCCCCACGGGGAAGGCGCGGGGGCGGAAGCCCACGCCTACCCGGACGAGGTGCATCACGAGCCCGTCGGCGTCGGCGAGATCCTCACGAGCCCCTCATTCATCGCGACGCTGATCAACTTCCTGATCTTCGCGTTCCTCTTCGTCCGGCTGGCGGGTGGCCCGGTGGGGAGCTTCTTCAGCGGGCGAAGCGAAAGCGTCGCCCGGGAGCTCGAAGAAGCCCGGCGGCTCACGGCGGAAGCGAACGAAAAGCAGGCGGAATACGAAGAGCGGCTCCGGAAGATCGACGACGAGCTCGCCGACCTCCGCACCCAGATGATCCGTTCCGGGGAAAAGGAACGGGACCGGCTGGTCGCCGAAGCCAAGGACAAGGCGGAACGCATGCGCCGGGACGCGGAGCTCGCCATCGAACAGCGGATCCGGGCCCTCCGGGCCGACCTCACCCGGGAGACGGTCGAGGCCGCCCTCCAGCAGGCGACCAAGCTCCTTGAAGCCAAGATGACCACGGAAGACCAGGACCGGCTCGCCGCGAGCTACGTCGACGCGCTGGGCGCCCAGGCGAACAAGGCCCTCGGCGCCGACGGGTCCGCGAGGTCGTCGTCGTGAAGGGCACACGGATAGGTACCCGCTACGCCCGGGCGCTCCTCGAGCTCGCCCGGGAACAGGGGCAGGCGGACAAGGTCGGCCAAGATCTCGCCGCCTTTGCCGAGGCCTGGGATACGTCCGAAGCGCTCCGGGGGGTCTTCCTCGACCCGGCGAACGCCGCCGACGATCGTCGAAAGCTCGTCGACGCCCTGGCCGCCCGGATGGACTGCGCCGAGCTCCTGCGCAACACGGTTCGGCTCCTGTCGGACCGACGGCGGATGGCCCACCTCCCGGAGGTGGCGGAGGCGTACGCCCTCCTCGCCGAAGAAACGGAAGGAAAGGTCCGGGCCGAGGTCACCAGCGCCGTCGCCCTGTCCGACGACTACTACGACCGGATTCAGCAGGCCCTGGCCGCCGCCACGGGTCAGGAGGTCGTCCTGGTCCGAAAGACGGACCCGAGCCTCATCGGTGGCGTGGTCACCCGGGTCGGGGACACCATCATCGACGGCAGCCTTCGAACCCGGATGAACGAGCTCGGGGACGAGCTCCTCGACCGGAACTGAATCCGGGAAAGGTCAGATCACGATGCAGCTCCGAGCGGAAGAGATCTCCGAGATCATCAAGCAGCAGATCGCCTCCTACGACCAGCAGGTCGACGTCCGGGAGACGGGCACGGTCCTCACCGTGGGCGACGGCATCGCCCGGATCTACGGTCTGGACAACGCGATGGCCGGCGAGCTCGTCGAGTTCCCGGGTCACGTGATGGGCATGGTCCTCAACCTGGAAGAGGACAACGTCGGCGTCGCCATCCTGGGTGACGACACGGAGATCGAGGAAGGCACCCGGGTCCAGCGAACCGCCCGCATCGTCGACGTGCCGGTCGGGCCGGCGACCGTCGGCCGGGTGGTCAACGCCCTGGGTCAGCCCGTCGATGGCGCAGGGCCCATCGAGACCGACCTCCGCCGACGGGTGGACATCAAGGCCCCCGGCATCATCGCTCGGCAGCCCGTCAAGGAACCGCTTCAGACCGGGATCAAGGCCATCGACGCCATGATCCCCATCGGCCGGGGCCAGCGGGAGCTGATCATCGGCGACCGGCAGACCGGGAAGACCGCGGTCGCCATCGACACGATCCTGAACCAGAAGGGCAAGAACGTCTTCTGCATCTACGTGGCGGTGGGCCAGAAGCAGTCCACCGTCGCCCAGGTCGTCGACCGGCTGAAGCAGGCCGGGGCGATGGACTACACCAGCGTCGTCATCGCCGGCGCCTCGGAGCCGGCCCCGCTCCAGTACATCGCTCCCTACACCGGCTGCACGATGGGCGAGCACTTCCGGGACAGCGGACAGCACGCCCTGGTCATCTACGACGACCTCACCAAGCAGGCGACGGCCTACCGTCAGCTGTCCCTGCTGCTTCGCCGCCCCCCGGGCCGGGAGGCCTACCCGGGGGACGTCTTCTACCTGCACAGCCGCCTGCTCGAGCGGGCCGCCCGGATGGCGGACGAGTACGTGGTCGTCAAGGAAGACGAGGAGCCCACCCGGAACGGCGGAGGCGCCATCTACCGGGGTGGGGAAGCGGAGCAGGAAGCGAAGGAAGCGGCAGAAGCCAAAGGCGACGGGTACGTCGCGAAGAAGCTCCCGGATTCCGGCGGGTCCCTGACCGCGCTCCCGATCATCGAGACCCAGGCCGGGGACGTGTCCGCCTACATCCCGACCAACGTGATCTCGATCACCGACGGTCAGATCTACCTGGAGAGCGACCTCTTCTACTCGGGCGTTCGCCCCGCCATCAACGTCGGCATCTCCGTGTCCCGGGTCGGAGGCAGCGCCCAGATCAAGGCGATGAAAAAGGTCGCCGGCACCCTGCGGCTCGACCTCGCCCAGTACCGGGCGATGGCCGCCTTCGCCCAGTTCGCCTCGGACCTGGACAAGGCGACGCAGAATCAGCTCTCCCGCGGCGAACGGCTGACGGAGCTCCTCAAGCAAGGGCAGTTCCAACCCGTCCCGGTCGAAGAGCAGGTCCTCGCGATCTACGCCGGCTCGAAGGGCCGCCTGGATCCGATCCCGGTCTCCGAGGTCAAGCGCTACGAGGCGGAGCTCATCGAATACGTGAAGTCGGAGCACCCGAAGATCCTGGAGATGATTCGGGACCGGAAGAAGCTCGACGACGAGGTGACCTCCGCCCTCGACAAGGCGCTGGAATCCTTCGCCCAGATCTTCGATCCGGACAAGAAGAGCTGAGGGGGCCCGATGCCGAGCCTGAAGGACATCCGGAAGCGGATCGGAAGCGTCAAGAGCACGCAGAAGATCACCCGGGCGATGAAGCTCGTCGCCGCGGCTCGGCTCCGCCGGGCTCAGCAGAACATCTTGGAGCTGCGTCCCTACGCGACCAAGACCTACGAGATGCTCTCCGTGGTCTCGGCCCGGGCCGGGGACGACGAAGAGGTCCATCCTCTCCTCGCCCGCCGGGAACCGAAGAAGGTCGGCTACCTGGTGATCACCAGCGACCGGGGTCTCGCCGGGTCCTTCAACGCCAACGTCAACAAGGCCGCCCGGGAAGCCTGGCATCGGGACCGGGACGAAGGCCGGGAGGTCGTCTTCGAGGTCATCGGCCGGAAGGGTCGGGACTACCTGGAGCGCCGGGGCGCCCAGATCGCTGAACGCCATCTGGGTGTCTTCGACGACCCGGTCGGGCGGGCCGGGGAGATCGGCCGGGGGATCGTCGACCGCTACACCCGGCAGGAGCTCGACGCGGTCTATCTCGTCTACAGCGAGTTCAAGAGCGCGATCAGCCAACGGCCGGTGGTCGAGCCGCTCCTGCCCATCGAGCCGGCGGAGATCGACCAGGATGCGCTCGGGGACTTCATCTACGAGCCGGACAAACAGGCGCTGCTGGACACGCTGCTGCCGATGTACGTCGAAGTCGAAGTTCGCCGGGCGATCTACGAATCCGTCGCCTCCGAGCACGGCGCCCGGATGACGGCGATGGACGCGGCGACGAACAACGCGAACGACCTGATCAAGAAGCTGACGCTTCAGTACAACCGGGCCCGCCAGGCCGCCATCACCAAGGAGTTGATGGAGATCATCGGCGGCGCCGAGGCCCTCGCGGGCTGACCGCCCCCGGGGGGCGGATCACCTCGACGGGGACCGCGGGTCACCACACCGCTCTTCGGGGCGGCCCCGGTCGTGTTAAGATCTCCCCGTGGTCGTGGGACGCGGCGCTCGAGCTCTCCTGGGACTGGCGGCGACGGTGGTGCTGCTCGGGGGGGTGAAGCTCGCCGCACCGATCCTGGTCCCGTTCCTCCTCGCCCTGTTCATCACCCTGGTCTCGGCGCCCTTCGCCATCTGGCTCTACGACAAGGGCCTGCCCCGGGGGGTCGCCGTCACCATCACCTTCCTGCTGCTGGTGGTGGGGCTCCTCGGCCTGGGGGCCCTGGTCGGGGGGTCGATCAACGCGTTCTACGACCAGCTGCCCGCCTACCGGGAGGAGCTCGCGTCCCTGGCGGAGAAGTTCCGCCTCCAGCTCGAGCCCCTGGGGGGCCAGCTGACGGACCAGCAGGGGGGCAGCGAGGCGATGATCTCGAACTCGGTGATGGAGGCGATCGCCGCCATCCTTCGCAGTCTGGCGGACGTGGTCCGGATCCTCCTCCTGGTCCTGCTGATCGTCCTGTTCATGCTGTTCGAGGCCCCCGGCTGGCAGCAGAAGCTCGACCGCATGGTCGACGACGAGGAACAGTTCCAGCGCCTCGTCCACTCCACCCACGAGCTGAACACCTACCTGGCGGTCAAGAGCCTGACCAGCTTCTCGACCGGGGCCCTGGTCGCGGTGATGCTCTATCTGCTGGACGTCGATCTGCCCCTTCTTTGGGGGCTGCTCGCCTTCCTGCTGAACTACATCCCCAGCATCGGCAGCATCATCGCCGCCGTCCCCGGCGTGCTCCTGGCGCTGCTGGACCACGGCACCGGGACCGCCATCGGGATCGGCGTGGGCTACCTGGCGATCAATCTGACCATCGGAAACGGCATCGAACCGCGCATCATGGGCCAGGCCCTCGGCCTGTCCCCGCTGGTCGTCATGCTGTCCGTCGTGTTCTGGGGCTGGCTCCTCGGCGCCGTCGGCGCCTT
>DAPKRP010000080.1:0-4216 GCA_031800515.1 Polyangiaceae bacterium LLY-WYZ-14_1
GCGCCGGGCCCTCGCCGATGTCGTGTCTCGGCTGGCCTGAGGGCGGGAGGGGACGGAAAAGCGAACGGCGCCCCCCGGAGGAGGACGCCGTCGCCGGCAGGGTCTCCCATTGGAGGCCCAAAGGTGGGGTACGCCTGGGCAGCCCTAGGCGGCCATCACCTCCGGCTGACGCTCCAGTGAAAGACCCTGACGTTGACTCGGACTCATATGGCGTACCTCCTGCGGACGTGGCCGCTGCCCCGGGGCCCTGGCGGACCATCCGCCGGGCCTCGCCGGGACATTCCATGGGGGCGGGGTGCCCGGTCCCCAGCTCGCGGTGTCCCCGCGGTGGACGTGCGACGCGATGCGGCGGCCCGTAGCGGGCCGCGAGCGGTTCGGATCGGTCCGGGGATGGGGAGTCCCATCTGTCGCACGGGTTGAGCCTTCGGGAACATCCTTCGGGCTCGTCCTTGATATAGACGGGACGGCGGCACTGCGCCAATCCCGTACACCTCGGAACGGACGAGGAACGAAAAACCCCAATGGTTCCCGTCGGCCGCCCGCTCGTTATCCCCGCGGCTCCAGGGATTGGGAGAATTCGTGGAGCCGGAGCGGGTCCGGCACGACCAGCCCCGGCAGGTCTTGCGCCACCAGATCGTGGCGTGCGAGGCGCAGCAGGACCTCGTTGACCTCGTCCGGGGCCAGGCCGACCTGCTCCGCGAGCTCGTCCGTGCCGAGGGGCAGAAGGACGGAACCATCGTCCTGGACTCGACCCCGGAGCTCCGCCTCTCGGCGCAGGGCGAGCACCACCCGGGCCCGGGGGTCCCGGTGAAGGAGGATCTCGACCAGCGTGTCGGCGGCATCGAGGCGCCGAGCCAGCTTCGTGATCAGCCGCACCGCGATCTCCGAGTGGCTCTGAACCATCTGCTCGAAGGTCTTCGCCGACAGGACCAGTGCATCGGCGTCTTCCACCGCCTGGAGGAACCCATGCGTCCCGCCCTCCCACGTCGGGCTCCGGTGAGGCGACTCAAAGGACCTCGTCCCTGGCCGATAGGCCTTTGGAGGTGCGCTCCCGGCAGCTCCTAGCCCTTCGACTCCTGGTCGTCCTCATCTGCCTACCCGGCTACGGGTGCGGCCGGGTCGGCTTCGATCCCCAGGCCCTCGGGCTCGATGACGGAACCGATGCTGGGCCTCGGGACGGGGGCGTCCCGAACGCCGACGCCGGACCTGCCCCCCTCGACGATGCCGGCCGGGGGGACGACGCGGGCCCCCAGGACGACGGTGGGCCCGTCGGCGGCGATGCCGGTGACGGGCCGCCGTTCGACGGCTGCACGGACGTCGACCCGGATACGGTGTTTCTCTTCGACTTCGAGGACGTCGCCGACGGCGTGCTCCGGGACCGGACCGGGAGCCACGACGGGACGCTGACCTTACCGGTCGAAGGCATCCCGGGGCCGCCTGGGTGCGGTCAGGCGTGGTGGGCCCGGGGAACGGTCTTCGGCCGCGTCGGGTACGATCCCGCCTTCGAGCTCGCCGAGGGCTCCCTCGATTTCTGGGCCCGGGTGGACGAGCTCCCTCCCGAAGGACGCCGAGGACTCCTGAGCCGGGATTCTGTCGGGCCGGAGGAAGGGCACCTCTCGGTCACCATCAGCACCTTGGGCCGCCTACGGGTGCGGCTTCAGCAGACCGGGGTCTCCGCCGAGCGCTGCTTCGATGACGTTCCCCTGGGCACCTGGTTCCAGATCGGCATCAACTTCGGTCCGCCCGGTCTCGAGGTGTTCTTCGATGGCTCGACGGCGGGGGCGGCGACGTCGACCGTCTGCACCCGGCCGATCGACACGGGGCTCGAAGGAAACGCCAACAACTGGGTCTTCGGCGGAGACAACACCTCGGCGGATGAAGGCAGCGACGATGCCGAGCAGCCCTTCGAGGGCGCCCTGGACGAGGTTCGGCTCAGCCGCGTTCGCCGCGACTTCAGAGGGTGTTGAGGAATCCTTCGTGAGGGGATCGGGAGGGGGTTGCTGTCCTGCGGCGTTCCAACCGACCGAGACAATGCTGACGCATTGTTGAGCTGAGAATAGAGCGGCGCAGGGCTGCAGCCCGCTTCCGAGGGCTCGCGAGGGATTCCTCAACACCCTCTTCAGACGTTGAAGCGGAAGTGCATCACGTCGCCGTCCTGGACGACGTAGTCCTTCCCCTCGACCCGGAGCTTGCCCGCCGCCTTCACCGCGGCCTCGCCGCCGAGCTCGACCAGATCCTTCCAGTCGCTGACCTCGGCCCGGATGAAGCCGCGTTCGAAGTCGCTGTGGATCTTCCCCGCCGCCTCCGGAGCCTTCGCATCCCGACGCACGGTCCACGCGTGGACCTCGGGTTTGCCGGCGGTGAAGAAGGTGATGAGGTCGAGCATGCGGTAGCCGGTGCGGATCACCTGGTCGAGGCCGGGCTCGGAGAGGCCCAACCCCTCGAGGAACTCGGCCCGCTCCTCCGCCGCGAGCTGCACGAGCTCGGCCTCGATGGCCGCGGAGATCACCGTGGCCGGGACGCCGCGTTCCTCCGCGAGGGCCCGCACCCGGCCTACCAGGGGGTCGTCGTCCAGGCGTTCGAGCTGGTCTTCCTTCACGTTGCAGACGAAGAAGGTGGGCTTCCGGGTAAGGAGGAACAGGTCCCGGAGGATGCGTTCTTCATCGTCGTCCTTCGGCTCGAAGGCGAGGGCGGGCTTCCCCTGGTCGAGGAGCGCTTCGAGGGCTTCCCCCACCCCGATGGCCTTCTTCTCGATCGGGTCATTCCCCTTGGCGGCCCTCCGCGCCTTGTCCAGGCGCTTCTGGACGGTCTCGAGGTCCTTCAGGGCGAGCTCCGTCTCGATGGTCTCGATGTCCGCCAGAGGGTCGACCCGGTTGTCGACGTGGATGACGTTGTCGTCTTCGAAGCAGCGGACGACGTGGGCGATGGCGTCCGCGTCCCGGATGTTGCTTAGGAACGCGTTGCCCTTTCCCTCCCCCTTGGAGGCCCCTCGAACCAGCCCGGCGATGTCGACGAACTGGACCGTTGCCCGAACCTCCTTCGCGGGCTCGTAGAGCTTCACCAGGGCCTCGAAGCGGGGGTCCGGGACCGGCACGACGCCCACGTTCGGGTCGATCGTGCAGAAGGCGTAGTTCGCGGCCTCGGCCTTCTTTTCCGAGAGCGCGCTGAAGAGGGTCGATTTCCCCACGTTGGGAAGCCCGACGATGCCGACGGAAAGCGCCACGCCGGCGGAGCTAGCACCAACCGGACGGCTGGGCGATCGGGCATCCCCCGAACCGCCTTCGGCGCCCCGTTACGGCTTCGCGACGACGACGCTACCACCCTGCTACAGTCGGGCCGTACACGGCACGTCCATGCGCTCGAAGCGCCGGGTCGGTTTCCGATCCGACCTTCGGGCGTGAACCCCCGCGGGCGCTATCGCCGAGAAGGTCGCATGAAGGCGCGCATTCTGGTCGTTGAGGACGAAGCCGATCTCGCCGAGCTGGTCGCCTACAACCTGAAGCAGGAAGGCTACGTGGTGGCGACCGCCCGGGACGGCTCCTCGGCCCTGTCCGAGGTCCGCCGCCAGCGGCCCGACCTGGTGGTGCTGGACGTGATGCTCCCGGACATCTCCGGCACGGAGGTCTGCCGGCGCATCCGCCGGGACGCAGCGACGGAACGGCTCCCCGTCGTGATGCTGACCGCCAAAGGGGAAGAGGTGGACCGCATCGTCGGCTTCGAGGTCGGGGCGGACGACTACATCCCGAAGCCCTTCAGCCCCCGGGAGCTGGTGCTCCGGGTGGCCGCCGTGCTGCGGCGGTCCCAGCCGTCGGCGGAAACCGTCGACGCCGAAGCGATCGAGGTCGGCGCGCTCCTCATCGACGTGCCCCGGCACCGGGTGCAGGTGCGGGAAGAAGAGATCCCGCTCACCGCCCTGGAGTTCAAGCTGCTTCTCGACCTCGCCAGCCGCCGCGGCCGGGTACAGACCCGGGACGCCCTCCTCGAGCGGGTCTGGGGATACGCCCCGGGCATCGAAACGCGGACCGTCGACACCCACGTCAAGCGGCTCCGGGAGAAGCTCGGCGAGGCCTCCGAGTACATCGAGACGGTGCGCGGCGTCGGCTACCGGATGCGGGAAGAAGCGGAGGCCCGCGCCGGGTAGGTCCGAGCCCATGGCCTCCTCCGACCCGCATGTCGATCCCTCCCCCGGGGCGCTCCGACCCCCGGCCCTGCCGGG
>DAPKRP010000081.1:0-1968 GCA_031800515.1 Polyangiaceae bacterium LLY-WYZ-14_1
CCTCGAGCAGCACGTCGACGCTGGTCGTGGTGGTGGCCAGGGTCTGGGCGGCGCCTTCGAGGCTGCGCCGGTGCGCCTCGGTGGCGCTGCTCGACGCCAGGCGCAGCCGACCGACGTCCGGGACGGGAACGGGGAGGGGAAGCCGCCGCAGGAGCCCCCCGATCCGCCGCTTTTCCGCCTCCCCCGCCAGGAACGCGAAGGCGGCCTGGGTGAGGCTCGGCGGGCCGTCCGACGGCACGCCGAAGCCGCCCTCCCGTCGAACCACCTCCCCCGCGTCGGTCACCTGCGCTCGGATCCGTCCCATCGCCCGCTGGGCGGCTCCGATGCGTTCCTGCAGCCGGCCGAGCTGTCGCTCGAGGGCGAGACGCCGCTCCCGTTCCTCCGCCAGGGCCGCCTCGAGGCGTCGTTCCCGGGCCAGCACCCCGGCGGCCTCGGCGAGGATGGGATCCCCGCTCTCCGCCGCGCTCACCGGAGGCAGGGTGTCCGCATCCCCCGGGTCCGGGCTCGCCGGCGCGGGAGTGGCGCTGCGCGGGCCCGCCGCCATCCCGAGGGCCCGCTGCAGGTCCCGGAGCTTCGCCTCGAGGGCGGCCCGCTCCCGCTCCTTGGCGTCGGCGAGCTGGGTCTTCGCAGCGAGGGACCCTTCGAGCTCCGCGACCTGCTGCCGCAGAAACGTCTCCGCCTCTCGGCTCTCCCTGGCCGTCGTGGCGAGCTCGGCGTCGAGGGTTCCCACCCGGGCTTCGAGCTCGTCCCGGGCCCGGCGGGTCTCCGTGAGCGTCCCCTCG
This sequence comes from Polyangiaceae bacterium LLY-WYZ-14_1, assembly GCA_031800515.1. Lineage (GTDB taxonomy): Bacteria > Myxococcota_A > Polyangia > Polyangiales > DAPKRP01 > DAPKRP01. The sequence continues at coordinate 783 of DAPKRP010000081.1, forward strand.
AGGTCGCAGAGGCGCCGGACCGCGTCGTCCCGGGCCCGCTCGATCTCCGTGCGCTCCCGCTCGGCGAGGGCGAGGCGCTCCCGCAGGCCCAGGCTCTCCTGATCGAAACGGGCCTTCGACCGCTCGAGCTCTCGGGCCAGCCCCCGGGCTTCGGCCTGCGCGGCTTCGAGCTCGGCCCGCAGCCCATCGAGCTGCTGCCCCTGGGTAGCGGCCTGCTCCTCGAGCTCGGCGCGGGCTCGTGCCCCCTCGGCGAGCCGGTCCCGAAGGAGGGCGAGCTCCCGGTCCCGGTCCTCCGCATCCGACTGGAGCGCCCGCCGACGTTCGTCGTCGCGCCGGCTTCGCTCCGCGAGCTCCTCCGCCAGGGCCTCGGCGGCCTGATCCCGGGCGGTGAGCTCGGCCCGGAGCCCCCGCGTTTCCTCTTCCAGGGCTCGGACCCTCTCGGCGAGCTCGTCCCGGGCCGCCGAGAGCGTCCGAAGGCGTTCCCCGAGGTGCGCCTCGGCGGCCTGCGCCGCGGCCACCCGCCCCCGGAGCTCGGCGACGAGGGTCCGCCGGTCCTCTTCGAGGCGCCGGACCGCCGACTCCGCCTGGTTGCGGCTGCGCCCCTGGTCTTCTTCCAGGCGTCGGGCCCGGGCCTCGTGCTCCCGCCGGGCGCTCTCCGCTTCCAGCAACTGCAGCATCGCCTGCTGCTCCCGGCCCAGGGCTTCTTCCTTGTCCCGTCGTTCGTCGGCGATGCGCGCCTCGAGGGCCGCGATGCGCTCCTCGACGCCGGCGAGCTCCCGACCCCGTTCCTCCGCCGCCTGGCGCCATCCGAAGAGGTCCTTCCGGGCGGCGTCCAGGGACTCCTGCATTTGGCGGAACTCGCCGCTGAAGGGGGAGCGGGAGGCGTCCCGCCGCGCCTGTTCCAGGGAGGCGCGAAGACGGGCCAACTCCGCCTCCCGAGGGTCCTCGGCGGATCTCGTCGGCGGCGCCGCCGGGGCGGACCCAGGGACGGCGGACGACGACGACGACGCCGCCGCCGAGGGCTCCCAGACGTCCCCGTGCTCGCCGGCAGGGGGCGGCCGAGAGGACGTCGTCGACCAGGAGGGCTCGGCCAGACGGCTCGCCACCTCGGCGGGGGGCGCCAGGGAGCGGCGGCTCGGTTCCATGGGCTCCCCCGCCCCCGGACCCGTCGTCGTCCGGGGGGCCT
>DAPKRP010000082.1:0-2525 GCA_031800515.1 Polyangiaceae bacterium LLY-WYZ-14_1
GGGTGATCTCTCCCCGGGCTCCCTCGGCGAAGCGCTCGGCGAGCTCCGCCGCGCTCCCCCGTACCACCTCCTCGTGCACCTTGGTCAGCTCCCGGCAGACCGCGATCCGCCGCTGCTCCCCGAGCAGTTCCCCGAGCTCCGAGAGGGTGCGGGCCAGGCGGTGGGGGGACTCGAAGAGCACCCCGGCGCCGGGATCTCGTCCGATCGCCTGGAGCGCCCGCCGCCGCCGCCCACCGGACCGCGGCAGAAACCCCCAGAAGCGAAACCCATCGCAGCGTAGGCCGGCCACGGTGAGGGCGGCGGTGACCGCGCTCGGCCCCGGGACCGCCTCGACCCGAATCCCCGCCTCCCGGGCGGCGGCCACGAGCCCCACGCCGGGGTCGCTCACCAGCGGGGTGCCCGCGTCGCTCACCAGCGCCAAACGCGCTCCCGCCGCGAGCTCGGCGACGAGGGCGTGGGTTCGGGCCGGGTCCGTATGGGCGTGGAAGGCGCGCAGGGCCGCTGGGATGCCGTGATGGCTCAGCAGTCGGCGGGTGCGACGGGTATCCTCGGCCAGTACCCCATCCGCCTCCCGCAGCACCCGGAGGGCCCGGAGGGTGACGTCTTCGAGGTTGCCGATGGGGGTGGCGACCACCCAGAGGGTGCCGGTCACGCCGTCGTCGGGGTGCCGAGCTCGTCCCCGAGGAAGTCCTTCAGCTTGCCGAGGAGCCGCTTTTCCAGCTGCCGCACCCGTTCCCGGCTGACGCCGAACTGCTTCCCGAGGTCCGCCAGGGTGCGAGGGTCGTCCGCCAGCAGCCGCTCCCGGAAGATGACGTCTTCCTTCCCTTCCAACGTCTCGCCGAACTCCTGGAGCTTCTCGACCATCATGTCTCGAATCTCGGCGTCGGCGACGACGTCGTCGATGGCGGCGCCGGTGCCCTCGAGGAGCTCGAGGCGCGTGGTCTGTCGACCGTCGGGACTCCCCACGGGCACGTCGAGGGAGGCGTCCCCGGCGGCGAGGCGTCGGTCCATCTGGACGACGTCGTCTTCGCTGACCTGGAGGCGTTCCGCGATCTTGTCCGCCGTCGGCTCGATGCCCATCGCCGACAGTCGTGCCTTTTCCTTCTTCAGGTTGAAGAAGAGCTTTCGCTGCGCTTGGGTGGTCCCGAGCTTCACCAGGCGCCAGTTGTTCAAGATGAAGCGCAGCATGTACGCCCGGATCCACCAGGCGGCATAGCTCGACAGCTTGACCCCTTTGTAGGGGTCGTACTTCTTCACCGCCTGCATCAGGCCGATGTTCCCCTCCTGGACCAGGTCCAGCAGGTTCTTGTAGGCCCGCCGATAGTCGTAGGCGATCTTGACGACGAGGCGGAGGTTGCTGGTCACCAGGGTGCGGGCCGCGTCGACGTCGCCGTCCTCGTAGTATTTGACCGCGAGCTCCTTCTCTTCGTCGGGGGACAAGAGGGAGTAGCGCTGGACGTCCCGCATGTACGCGGCCAGGGGGTCCGAGCTGGCCAGAGTGGCCCCACCGCCTCCACCGGCGCGGCGGCGGATGGCGGGAGCGGACTTGCCCTTCCGCGGCGACGAGGCGGAACCGCCCCCGGGGTCACCGAGGTCCGCGCCGTCCGACTCGTCGTCGTCGTCTTCTTCGACGTCCGCCTCGGCGGTTTCGGCGACGAGCTCTTCGTCGCTCGGCTCGTCGTCCGCCGGCGAGCCCTGATCGCGAAGGACGCCGTCGTCGTCGTCGTCCCTGTCGTCCCGGTCCGGCGCGCTCACCAAACCGTTGCTAGCTCCCCCGGCGGGTTACGTCCACCGGTCAGCCGCCGCCGGTCGCCGGGATGAACCGAACCGGCCGGAAGAGGGCGACCATCTCGTCGTATTCGACGAAGAGGGCGAGCTCCACCCCGACGCTCCCGTCCGCAAGGCGCCGCGCCCAGCCGTAGCTCGCCGCCCCGGCCGCCTCCCCGGCGCGCTCCGGGCAATAGGTCCGTCCGACGAAGCCCGGCAGCTCGGACTCCTCCCGGGGCTCCCTCTCCGGGGCCGCGCCCGGGGCGGGGGGATGGTTCGCCTCTCCCGCCGCCGTTCGAAGCACCGCCTCGAGGCCTTCCTGGTCGAACAGGGCGCTTGCGACGGTGCACTGCAGGTGGGGCAGCACCGCCAGGTCGAAGAGGGGCTCCTCGTCGGGCCCCGTGGGAACCGTCGCGACCCACCCGGCGTCCGGGGAGGGGTCGGCGACCAGCGCCGCCGGCGTCTGCGACTCCTCGCAGAGGAGCTCCATCCCCTCCCCGGTCGGGGAGCGCTCGATGCTGCCCCGGCAGACCAGGCCGTCCCGAAGGGCCTCGGCGAGCAGCTCCCGGTCCCCGTCGTCCAAGATGTCGACGATCTCGACCCCGATGTCCCGGGGGAGCACGAGATAGGCGTCCTCGTCGGACAGGTGGAACGGCGGGTCGAGGGGCAGGGTGTGCCCGTGGCCTCCCCGCACGGCGTCGATGGCCTCGCCATCGGCGAAGACCACGGTCAGGGGGAGTCCCAGGCCGGAACCCGGG
>DAPKRP010000083.1:0-1784 GCA_031800515.1 Polyangiaceae bacterium LLY-WYZ-14_1
GCCCAGGGGGGCGGCGACGGCGGGGAAGGTGGCGGCCAGAACCCGATGATGAGCGGGGCGGGTCTCGGGGTCGGCTTCGGCATGGCGAACATGATGGCCCAGGGCATGAACCCCTACGGCCAGGGCTATCCGCCCCCCGGCTACGCTCCCCAGGGGGGCTATCCCCCCGGCGGCTATCCGCAGGGGGGCTACCCCCCGGGTGGCTATCCGCAGGGCGGCGGCTACCCACAGGGCGCGGGCGCGGCGCCCCAGGGCCCGGGGCCGGCCGCGGCGCCGCCCGGGCAGGGGCCGGCGGGAAGCGACGCCGCCTCCCTCCAGGCACAGCTCGACAAGCTCACCGAGCGCCTCGCCAACGGCGAGCTCAGCGAAGAGCTCTACAGCAAGCTCGCCGCGCGTCTCGAACAACGCATCGCCGAGCTCGGCTGAAGCGGGCCCGGGGGAGAACGGGCGGCGGGCACCTCCGCATCGCTGCCCCCCTCAGCCGCCCTCGGGCAGGGCGGCCACCAGGTCGGTGAGAAGCGCGATGGCGAGCTGGGTTCGGGCCGCGCGATCGGCTCGGATCTCGCCCAGGCCCTGGGCGGTCACCGCGGCGTCGACCTCGGCCAGGGCCTCGCCGGTCCAGGCATGGACGGCGGTCAGCGACCCCCGGGCCTCGTACCAGACCCGCTGGGCGCCGGCCCGGCGGGCAAACTCGCTGTCGACCTCGGCCACAAGGACGACGTCGAGGCGGCCCTCGGTCGACGCCACCACCGCGTCGAGGCGTTCCCGGAGCTCCGCCACCGTCGCGACGGTGTCCAGCGGTTCCACGGTCTGGGGCGGGACCGGGGCCGGGCGACCGCGAGCCTGGAGGCCCCGAACCACGACGGGGCCCACCACCGCCTCGCTAGCCGGGGAGCCCTGCACCCGTTCCGTGATCACCGCGGTCCAGCGCGCCATTCCCACGGGACGGCCCCGAAGGACCAGGCCGACGGGGCCGGGCCAGTAGGCGGCGAGGGGCCCGAGCAAGGTGTCCGCGTCCACCGTGACCTGGAGTGGACCCGGCCATCGTCGGTCTGGCGGCGGTCCGACCCGGGCCCTGCCCTCGGGGCTCGTCACCGCCGTCCGGACCGTTCCCGGGGCCTGGGCGGCCGGGTCGTCGGCGCTCCCGTCGGTCTGCCCGTCGGCGCCGGGTGCGATCCGGAGAGGGAGCTCCGGCGCGGGCACCCGGCGGTCTTCTTCCGGCAGGACGAACTGGGCGTTCACCTGGGCGGGGCGAAGGGGGATCCCTCGTTCGTTCAAGGGAACCCCGTCCGGGTAATCGCTCGTCAGGACCAGGCGGGTGGCCAGCTCCGCCACCCGGGCGGCCGCCGGTGGACCCACGTCTTCCCCGGGGAGGCAGGGGGTGTCCAACAGCGCCTGTCGCCGGAGGCAGGCGAGCTCCTGTCGGGCCGCTACCAGAAGCTCCGAGAGCTCCCGGGTCAGGGGGTCCCCCTCGGTCGGGAGGCTCGCCGGCGGCTGCTCCAGGATCGCGAGCATCCCCGCCACCCGGTCCCGGGAGAGCCCGACCCGCACCTCGACCCCGCCGCCCTCCCGGGGAAGGACGCCGTAGGGGTCGTGGGCCCGGTCGTGGATCGTCCCGGGGAGCAACGCGGCCCACCGCGGGTCGCCGTAGACCGCCTCGGCGAGCCGTTCCGTCGCGGCGGCATAGGCCTCGGCCTCGCCGCGGCCGGTCCCTCGGGCTTCGACGAGGGCGCCGGCGAGCTCCGTCGATCCCGTCCCGGTCCCGTCGTCTACGGATGGGGTGG
>DAPKRP010000084.1:0-3642 GCA_031800515.1 Polyangiaceae bacterium LLY-WYZ-14_1
ACGCCCTCCGCATCGCCCTCCTCTCCCGGCCCGCCCCGGAGCGCGCCGCCCTCGGCGCCCGCCTGGACGAGCAGCGCTCGCTGCGGGAAGGACAGGAGCGGGCCGCCGACGCCCTCGCCGTCGCCGAGGCGGAGGCGCGGAGCGCAGAGCGGGCGAAGGTCGAGGCGCTCGCCGAGGCGGCTCGGGCGGAGGTCGACGCCGTCGGCGCCCGCATCGCCGCGGAACGCGCCCGGCTCTCCGAGGCCCGGGCCGAGGTCGCCGCCCGGACCGCCGCGGTGGCCGAAGAGCGCGCCCGGCTGCTCGACCGGGTCGAGACCTGGCTCGAGGAAAGCCACGTCCTGGAACAGGAGACCGCCGACCTGCCCCCGGGAAGCCCCCAGGTCGACGCGGCCTTCGATGCGGTGAGCCAGCGGCTCGACGAGGCGCGCCAGGGCCTCGACCGGGCGCTCCGCGTCGCCGAGGCGTCGACCGGGGAATCGACCGCCGTCGGCGCCGGCGCTCCGCCTTCTCCCGGTGCCGACCCGCCGGTGCCGACGGAAGCCCTCGCCGAGGGGGACCCCGCTGCTGCCGCCCAGCTCTCCCGCTCCCAGCGGGCCCTGACCGATGCCGAAACGCGTCTCGCCCGGGAGCGGGAGGCGTTCCGGAAAGAACGGATCGAGGCCCTGGCCCGCCGGGTCGAACGGCTCACGCCGATCCGTCGGAGCCTCCTCGACCGTGCCTCCCCTTCCAAACGCCAGCGGGTCCTCGGACTCGATCCGGAGGGGCTCGCCGCCCTTCGGGCCGAGCTCGAGCAGCTCGGCCTCATGACGCGGGTCTGGGCGGGCCGGCTCCTCCGGGATCTCCCCGACGTGCCGATCTGGCTCGCGGTCCAGGCCGCCTCCGCCACCACCCGGGGACCGCTCCTGTGGTCGTTCTTCCTGGTCGCCGTGACCGCGGGTGTCGCGGCGCGTCGGCGGCCCCTCGAAACGGTCCTCCGGGCCGGGCTGTTTCGGGCGGCGCGGGAGAACCGATTCGCCGGCGTGCTCGCCCGCCTCTGGCCGGCGCTCTGGGACCTGGGCCTCCACGGGGCGCTCTGGCTCGCGCTGGCCTCGGCCTTCGACGCCTGGGGCACCTTCGTCGACGGGCCGATCCCGGCGCTCCTCCGGGTCGTCGTCCTGGGCTGGGCGGCCTGGAAGTTCTTCGCGCGCCTCGCCCATCACCTGATCTTCGCCGCCAGCGGTGGGGGCGGCATCCGGGCGGCGGTCAAGCGCCGGATGGAAGCCTCCGAGGCCTTGGTGGCGGGATGGGCGTTGGTGGCCCTGGTGCTCCCCGCGGCGGTCGAGGTCGTCGCCGGCCGAGGCGCCCTCTACGCCTGGACCTGGTGGCTGGTCCTCGTCGCCGTCGCCCCCGTGGTCGTCGTGCTCCTCCGCCGGCACCGGGAGCCGGCCAAGGTCGCCTTTCTGGCGCGCCACCCGTCGAGCCCCCTCGCCGCCCAGCTGCAGCAGACGGGGTCCGGGCTCGGCGGCTACCTGCTGGTCCTGCCGGCCCTGCTGCGCCTCGCCGGGGATGGCGCGGTCTCCGTGCTGCGGAATCTGGCCCTGCGCTCCGAGCAATCCCGCCGGGCGGTGGCCTTTCTCTTCCGGCGCCGGTTGGAGCGCCGCAGCGAGAGCCTGGGCCGCCAGGCCGCCGAGGTGGCCGCCCTCCCGGCGGAGGTGCGGGAGGCCTTCGACGACGGCCCCGTCGGGGCCCCCCTGGCGATGCCCCACTACCCGGGCCTCGATCCGGTGGCCAAGGAGCTCCGGGCCTGGAAGGACGGGGGTCCCGGGCTCGCCGTCGCCTTGAGCGGCGAGCGGGGCATCGGCAAGACCGCCTGGCTCGACGAGCTGCGGAAGCGGGCGGGGGTCGCCGAGGACAGCCCGGTTCGCGCGCTGCCCCGGGGGGCCTGGGAGGCCCCGGTCCTCTGCCGCTTTCTGTCCGAGGTGCTCGACCTGCCCGACTCCGCCGACGTCGAATCCCTCTGCGCCGCCGTCGAGGCTCACGGGGTGCGCCGCTGCGTCGTCCTCGACCAGGGGCAGAACGCGTTTCTCCGCACCGTCGGCGGCTCCGCGGGCTTCGGGGCCTTGGTCGAGGTCGCCGCCCGGACCGAGCACCAGGTCGCCTGGGTGGTCTCCTTCGCCCGCTACGGCTGGCAGTACCTGAAGCGGGTCGAGCAGGCCCAGGGCTTCTTCGACCACGAGGTCGACCTCAAGGGCTGGAGCGAAGACAAGATCGCCCAGCTCATCCGGCGGCGGATGGAGCACGCGGGCTACCGGGCTTCCTTCGAAGACCTCTTGGTGGAATCGATGGAGGGGACCGCCGCGCGGCACGCCGTCATCCGGACCAGCGAAGAGTTCCTGCGACTGCTCTGGGATTACGCCGACGGAAATCCGCGGGTCGCCCTGCGCTTCTGGCTGCGGTCCCTGTTGCCGCCGGAAGAGCCCGGAGGCCGGGTGCTGCGGGTGCGACTCTTCGACGCGCCGAGCGCCGACGCCCTCGAGCCCCTCCACGAGGAGAGCCGCTTCCTCCTCGCCGCCGTCGTCGTGCACGAGAACCTGTCCCTCCCCGAGGCCGAGGCGGTGCTTCGGCTACCCCGGACCCGCCTCGCCGCGCTCTTCGCCTACCTGGAATCGAAGGGGTACCTGGAGCAGGGCGCCGGATCGGAGGCCGGCCGGGGGGACGGGGTCTACCGGGTGTCCGCGGACTGGTACCGGGCCGTCGTCCGCCACCTGAAGCGGAAACGACTGTTGTTCGACTGAAGGGTGTGTAGGAATCCCGAGGCGACCCCATGGATCCTAATCTATTCGAGTTCTTTCGGCCCCAGGGCATCGTTCCAGCGGTGCTGGTGCTGGTCATGGCCTGGGTGGTCGTCCGGGTCGTGGTGCCTCCCCTGGACCGACTCGGGAAACGCTTCACCGAGTGGCGTCTGACCCTGCATCAGACCCGGACGATCTTCCGGTTGCTGGTGTTTCTCCTGGCCTTCCTGGTCGCCGGGACCTTCCTGTTCAACCTGAGCCAGGAGGCGCTCCTCGCCCTGGGCGGGGTGGTGGCGGTCGCCGTCGGCATCGCCCTCAAGGACCTGACCGCCTCGGTCATCGCTGGCATCACGATCCTGGTCGACAAGCCCTTCCAGGTCGGGGACCGGATCAGCTTTTCCGGGGTCTACGGCGAGGTCGTGGAGATCGGCCTCCGCTCGGTCCGGCTGGTCACCCTGGACGACAACCTGGTGACCATTCCGAACAACAAGTTCCTCACCGACGTGGTCTCGAGCGGGAACGCCGGCGCCCTCGACATGCTGGTTCAGATCGATTTCCTGATCGGCGCCGACCAGGACCTCCCCCGGGCCAAGCGCCTGGTCGGCGAGGCGCTCGTGTCGAGCCGCTTCGCCTACCTGCGCAAGCCCTGGGCGGTGATGGTCAGCCAGGTGACCGTCGACGGCGGCCTGGTCGCCCTGCGGCTTCGGGCGAAGGTCTACGTGCTCGACGTCCGCTACGAGAAGGCCCTCGAGACCGACGTGACGGAACGGGTGATGGAAGCGTTCGCCGCCGCCGGCATTCGCCCCCCGGCGCTCCTCCACCGGTCCGACGGCGCGCCCGAGCCGTCGGCCTCCTCGTCCCCGGCGCCACC
>DAPKRP010000085.1:0-4580 GCA_031800515.1 Polyangiaceae bacterium LLY-WYZ-14_1
GCACGACCGCTCACCGGGGCAGCTCGGCGGGACCGACCGGGGCAGAACCGAGGCAGGTCCGCCGGACCCGGACGGTTCGAAGGCGGTCCGCGCCGCGGGCCCAGGTCTTGCGTGAGCCGTGTCCCATGAGCACGACGCCGACCACCGAATCGACGAACCAGAAGGAATCGGTCCAGGAAGACCAGGTGCTGGTGACCGCCACCCTGCCCTCGCCGGACGACGTGGAAAAGACGCTGCAGCGGATCTCCGGCCGCGACCTGGCCATCTACCGGAAGGAGACCGTGGCCGTCCGTCCGGCGGAACCCCACCCCTCTCGCCGGGCGGTGTTCGCCGGATCCCTCATCGGCGCCATCCTCGGCGGGGCGGTCGGGGTCGGCTCGACGATGGCGATGAACTTCGCGGGCCGGCCCGGGGACGAGGGCTTCGGCATCAACCACGGCACCACCCTGGTGCTGTTCGTCGCCATCGGGGTGCTGACCCTCGGCGCCTTCGGGGCGGTCGTGGGCATGGCCATCCCCTCCCGGAAGCCCGGGCCCGTCGAGTTCCGAGCGTGGACCAAGCGAGAGGACTCCCCGGTGCTGCGCAGCCTGCTGAGCGAGGCGAAGGCCCTGCGGATCACGGTCGACTGACCTGCCGCCCCGCGCCGGCATCGAACGCTCCCTGTGAACGCCCTAGCGGACCTCCTCGGCCTCTGGACGGCCAGCTTGACCCTCGCGGGGGGCGCGGTCGTCATCGCGCTGGCCGGACCCCGCCTGGCCGAGACCGCGGGCCGCCTCTCCCACCGGGCCGGGCTCGGTCAGGCCGTCGGCGGCGCGCTCCTGCTGGGGGCGGCGACGTCTCTCCCCGGATTGACCGTCTCGGCGACCACCGCCGCTTCCGGCGCCGGCGGCCTCGCCGTCGCCAACGCCCTCGGCGGGATCGCCGCTCAGACCGTCTTCCTCGCGGTCGCGGACTTCGCCAATCCAGGGGTGAACCTGGAGCACGCCGCCGCCGACCCCGGGAACATGACCATGACCGCGCTGCTCGCCGCGCTCCTGGCGGGCGTGCTCCTGGCGATGCTCGGTCCCGAGGTGGCGGTGGGAGGACTGGTGCATCCCATGTCCCTGGTGCTGCTGTTGGCCTACCTCGGAGGGATCCGGGTCGCCTCGGCGACGACCCAGGGGCGGAGCTGGCGCCCCGCCCGCTCCCGCTACGAGGTCGAGACGGGCAGCCCGGAGGACAGGGCGGAGCCCCGGACGACGAAACACCTGGCGCTGGTCTTCGTCGTCGCCGCCGTCCTCACCCTGGCGAGCGGCTGGGCGATCGGGGGCGCGGCCCTGGCGCTCGCCCGGGAGACGGGGCTCGGGGACGGGATCATCGGCGGGCTCTTCACCGCCGTGGCGACGTCCTCGGCGGAGCTGGTGACCGCCGTCGCCGCCGTCCGCTCCGGGGCTCTGGCGCTGGCGATCGGGGACATCGTCGGCGGGAACGTGTTCGACGTGCTCTTCGTCGCCGCCGCCGACGTCGCCTACGGAGACGGCTCCATCTATCACGCCGTGTCCCCCCGGGAGCAGTTCCTCACCGCCCTCTGCATCGCCCTCACCGCGGCGGTGATGATGGGACTGGTGCGCCGCGAGCCCGGGGGACCCGCCAACGTCGGCTTCGAGTCGGTGGCGGTGCTGGTGCTGTACGTGGCCGGCTTCGTCGTCGCCGGCCTCGCCTGGTAGGGGCCCGGGAAGGCCGCCGGCCGGTGGTCAGCCGAGGTAGCGCTCTCCGGTGTCGCAGAGGATGGTCACCACCCGCTGCCCGGGGTCGAGCCGCATCGCCACCTCCAGGGCGGCGTGGACGTTGGCCCCCGCCGAGGGCCCGAGGTGGAGACCTTCCTCCCGGGCGAGGCGGACCGTCATCCGCTCCGCCGCCGGGTCGGAGACGGTCACCACTTCGTCGACCAGACCCAGGTCGAGGACCGGCGGGATGAACCCGGCGCCGAGCCCCTGGATGCCGTGGAGGCCCGGGCGGCCGCCGGAGAGGACGGCGCTCGACCGGGGCTCGACGGCGACGAGGCGCACGTCCCGCCCTTTCCGTTCCCGAAGCACGCGGCCGACCCCGGTCAGGGTGCCGCCGGTCCCGACCCCGGCGACGAAGACGTCGAGCTCGCCCCCGGTGGCCCGCCAGATCTCGTCGGCGGTGGTCTCTTCATGGGCGCGGGGGTTGTCCGGATTCTCGAACTGGCGGGTCATCCAAGATCCGGGGGTGTCCCGGAGGATCGCCGCGGCCCGCTCGACGGCGCCGGCCATGCCGTCCGTCGCACCGGTGAGCTCCACCCGCGCCCCGAAGGCCCGGAGGATCTGTCGGCGCGCGGGGCTCATGTCCTCCGGCATGATGATCACGCACCGGTAGCCCCGCTCTGCGGCGAGCATCGCCAGGCTGATCCCCGTGTTGCCGCTGGTCGCCTCGACGATGGTGCTGGCGCCGGGGCGGAGCTCGCCCCGCGCCTCGGCGCCGCGAATCATCTGGAGGGCGGGCCGGTCCTTGACGCTGCCGCCGGGGTTCGCCGATTCCAGCTTGCCCCAGAGCTCCGCGCCGGCGTCCCTGCCGATCCGAGCCAGACGCACGAGCGGCGTCCCACCCACCAGGGCCGAGACGCCGCCCGCATCGCAGTGGGGACCGGTCATCCCCGATATGTACACGCCGCGGTGAGAAATTCGAGTCGGCGCATCCCGCCGTGGGTCCCCGGGCGGTCTTGGCGGTGCTCAGTCGGCGAGATCCGTCGCCCCGCGGGCGAGCCGGTCGAGCTCGTCCAGCAGGTCCTGTAGCCCACCCATACAGAGCTCGCCGTGGCCGGCGAAGGCCGGTGTGAGCGCCCGCTCTCCGCCCCCGTTCTCCAGGCGGCGGACGTAGATGCCCCAGTCGGAATAGTGCTGGGTCAAGCTGCTGATCTGGTTGCCGCTCACATAGACGTTCGACCCCGGCTCCCCGGCTTCAAAGAGCTCCTTCTGAAGCAGAAGAATCGTGCGATAGGCGTTACATCGGATCGCATTGGAGACCTCGGCGGCGGGCGCCCCCGCTTCGAGGGCGGTGCGGTTGGCGGTCTTGAAGAACAGCCGCTCTCCGTCGAGGATCGGATGGACCCGTGCGCCGGTCTGATGATTGAGGTCCGCCGGAGGGGCCATCGCCGTGCCCCGACGCTCGCGCCAGTAGTGCTCGGTCATCAGGATCCGATGTAGGTACAAGAAGGGCAGGTGGACGTGGTCCTGGTCGAAGCCCCGATCCGCCCAGTAGTGGAGATTGTTCTCTCCACCTCGGGTGGTGCCGCCGAGCTCCTCGGCCATCCACAGGGACTGGTCGTAGACCTGAGCCAGGGTCTGCCAGGGGTGGTTCAGCTCGATCAGGGTCTGGACGAGCTCGCCGTTCGCCCGATCCGATGGGGGCACCTCTTCGGCGGGCTCCGCCGGGAAGGTCGCGATGAGCGGCCCGGCGTTGCGGCAGTTGTGCTCGGCGAACTGGGCGCCCATGAGCCAGAAGGGGTTCAGGGTCTCGCCGTACTGATGGGCATAGTCGGCGAAGGGGGTGGGGTCTTGGTCGTACCAGCCTCCCTCGTGGTCGAGGAGCGCCATCCGCATGTAGTGCTGGACGATGAAGAGGGACCGCTTCTTCGCCTCGTCGACGAAGCTCAGAAATCCGCCGCCCTTTCGGCTGACCAGGCCGCATCGGCCGTTGGCCTGGCTGTGGGCGTCTTCCGTGCGTTCCCCGAAGCCCTGGTCGGTCATCTCGTCCTTCATGCGGTGGACGACCTCGAAGAAGTTCCCCTGGCTCGGGTTCCGGATGTAGCGGTCTTCCAGCGCGTACCACGCGTCGTGGTCGACGGGAACACGGCCGACGCCCATCAGGTAGTCGTTGATCGTGCTGTGGGCGTCGCCGTTGAAGCCGTCCTCCGTCCAGCGGGGGAAGGGGATGCCCATCGGCAGCCGGCGCAGGTCGGTAGCGACCATCTCGTCGAAGACCTCGTAGGCGTCGGCCAGCGTCTCGACCCGACCGGTCGCGAGCTTGAAGCCCCGATCCGTGAGCTCCTGACCGAAGGCGACATCCTGTTCCCGGGGGGTGTCCCCCGGCAGCACCTCGCCCCCGGGTTGAAGGGGTCGCCAGAGCCGGTCGCAGGCCGCACCGATGTTGAAACGGCGCCGCTGGGCGTGGATCAGGTCGACGATGTTGGCCGCATCCTCGGGACGGACGTGAAGCCCGGCCCGGCGCAGTATCGCATCGTCGGGATAGGCGATCACCGCCAGGTCCAGGGCATCCGGCGCATGGCAGTTGGCACAGGCGACCCCTTCCTTGTCCGGCACCCGGAAGGACGCCATGCCGCGCTGGTAGGCCTCGGCGACCTGCGCCTCGCTCCAGCCCCATTCCCCGGTGGCGGGCACACCTTCCGGGGGCGGGACGGCGGCGCCGTCCTGGAGCGCCTCGTAGTCGGCGCGGAGCTCGTCGTCGCTCACGAAGGCTTCGTCGAAGGCCGGCATGAGTCCCCGGCCCTCCCGGACGACCCGGCGATAGGCCTCGAAGGACAGGTCTCCGGGGATCGCCGGGTAGCGGCCCCCATCCCG
>DAPKRP010000086.1:0-5051 GCA_031800515.1 Polyangiaceae bacterium LLY-WYZ-14_1
AGCCGCACCCCTCGTCGCAGGTCGGTTCCCCCAGGGTGCAGAGCCCATCGATGCACGAGGAGCCGGGGCCACAGGTGTGGGCCCCGTCCGGTTTCCGACAGGCGCCGCAGAAGTCGTCGTCGGTGGCGAGGACGGCGCACCGGGCCCCGCCGGGGAGGTCCCCGTCCCGACAGCAGGTCTCCCCCGCCGCCCGGTCGCAGGCTCGCCCCTCCGCCCCGCAGACGCATTCTCCATCGACGCAGCGGCTCGCCAGGTCTTCGTCGCAGGCACGGTCGCAGCTGCCGCAGCTTCGCAGGTCGTTCGCCAGGTTGCGGCAGACGCGCCCGTCCGGGTCGTCGGTCAGGGGACAGCAGACCCGGGGGGCGATGCACGGGGTCGTCCCGCAGATACAGCGCCCGTTGACGCAGCTGGTGAAGGTGTCGCCGCAGGTCTCCCCGCAGCCGCCGCAGTGGTCGAGGTCGTTCCGAAGGTCGACGCAGGCGCCGACCTCGCTCCCGGGCGCCTCGGGGCAGCAGACCTCGATCCCGAGGCATTCGCTCTCGCAGACCGGCTCCGGGTCGCCCCCGGCGTCGTTCCCGGCGTCCGGGGACGACCCCGCATCATCGGGCCCGCCGTCGTCTTCCGGGGCCGGAGGTCCGTCGTCGTCGCCGCAGGCGACCGATGACACGCACCAGACGGCAGACCAGGACATGAAAGAGAGTCGAAGCAGAAGGGCGGACGCCCGCATCCCTCGACCTTAGCAGGGTGGGACGGTGGGGCGCCCTGGCGCCTCCGCCACGCCTGCCGCGCCCGGCGGTCAACCGTCTTGGGGGGATGGCGGGGCGCCGGTCGGACTCGGCGGGGTCTCCGGCGATGGGGAAAAGCCCCGCAGCACCCGGAGCCCGCCGTCGGGCCGGGGGGCGGCGATGGCGAGGAGCCGGCCCTCGGCGTCGAGGAGGGCGATGGGGGCGTCCGCGGCGGGCAGGCTCACCGGCTCCGCGCGCAGGATTCGGTCCGGGGCGACCGGCCGCCCGTGGCGGACGTCCCGGGCTCCCGGGTCGTCGACCCAGGCCATCGGGCGCCCGCGCCAGGCGGCCCCGAGGGGCCACAGCTGCTCCCGCGCCCGCCGGCGGAGGACCGAGCGTTCCTCCGGCGGGAGCTCCTCCCGGTCGCGAAGGCGGCGGGCCGCTTCGGTGATGACGCGGGTCGCTTCCGTCGTCGTCGCGTCGGCGGCGAAGGCGCCGCTTCGGGTCCGCCGGAGAGCGACGAGGTGCCCCACGGTCCCGAGGCCCTCGGCGAGGTCCCGACCGAAGGAGCGCACGTAAAAGCCCTTTCCGCAGGACAGCCGAAGCGCGATGCGTCCCTCCGTCGAGTCGACCCCCAGCACCTCGACGGCATCGAGCCGGACCTCCCGGAGCGGCGCCTCCACTTGCTCCCCCCGGCGCACCCGTTCGTGGAGGGGGACACCGGCGCGCTTGATCGCGCTCACCGCGGGCGCTCGCTGGAGGTGCGGACCGAGGAAGCGGGAGGCCACCGCTTCGACCGCCCGGCGATCGAGGGCTTCCGGGAGAGGCCGTCGGTCCGTGACCGCGCCCTCGGCGTCCAGGGTGGTCGTCGAGGCGCCCAGCTGGAGGGTCGCCTCGTAGACCTTGTCCTCGGCGGTGAGATACGGGACCAGCTTGGTGCCCTCTCCGACCCCGAGGACCAGCACCCCGGTCGCCATCGGATCGAGGGTTCCGGCATGACCGACGGCGGGGGTGTCGAGGGCGAGCCGCGTTTCCGCGACGAGGTCGTGAGAGGTCGGCCCCGCCGGTTTGTCGAGCACCAGGACGCCGTCGACGGCTGACCCGGCCCGGCGCCGCCGACCCCGTCGGCTCACGAGGAACGCCCGGGGGAGGAGCCCGCGTCGCGCCCCGTCTCTTCCGCGTTCGACGGCCGAGGCCCGTCGGCCGCCGGGTCGCCGCCACCCGACGCCACGCCCGGCCCTCCCGGGGCGGAGCGGTCCGGGCCGTCCTCCTCCCCCTCCCCCTCGGCCTGGATCTCGGCGAGGAGGGCGTCGACCCGGAGGGCGTGGTCGACGCCCTCGTCCCAGAAGAACGCGAGCTCCGGCGTGCGCCGCAGACCCAACCGCTTCCCGACCTCCCGGCGGAGAAACGCCTTCCCCCGGTCGAGGTCCCGGAGCGCCGCCCGCCGGCGGCCCCCGCCCGCCGACGGATCCAGGAGGCGCACGTAGACCCGAGCGAGGGAAAGATCCGGGCTCATCTCGACCCGGGAGACCAGCACCTGCTGGGCGGCCTCCCCCCGGAGCTCGCCCCGGAGGAGCAAGGATGCGACCTGCTCCTGCACCTGGGAGGCGACGCGGGCGAGCCGCCGGCCGCCTCCTCCCCCGGCGGGGGGGCCACTCATCGACCCCGCCCCCGTCCGCGCGCGTGGCCCGGGACCGGGGGAACCGACAGGTCCTCATCCCGCCAGTCGGGTCCGGTGAGGTCGTCGTCCTCGAGGCCCAGGGCGGCGTCGTCCCCCATCGGGACGAGCTCGACCCCCCGCTGCAGCACGACCGCGTCGGTCAAAGCGGCCACGTGATTGCCGATCTGGTCCAGCATGGCGTTCGCGTGGCCCGCCTCCGTGGAGACCACGACGAAGGCGAGCCGTGCCCGGCGGTGGACGTCCAGGGCGCCCACCTCGGCGGCCGCCGCATTGAAGCGATGGCGCACCCGGTCGAGCACCCGGCGGACGACGGCGCGCTTCCCCTTGAGGGAATCGTTTCCCGGGAGGGCGAGCTCGATGCGCAGAACCCCGACGAACACGATGAGGTCTCGATGACGGCGACGACCGGGGGGCGGCGGACGACCTGGGGACCGGCGGCCGATCGCGGCGGCGACCAGCAGGGACGGCATCCCCACCGACCGGCCGCCCGTCGGCGCGGGTCAGAGGGTCGCCGCCACCTCCTCGATCTCGAAGAACTCGATGATGTCGCCTTCTTTGAGGTCGTTGTAGTTCTTCAGACCGACGCCGCATTCGAAACCGGCGGCGACCTCTCGCACGTCGTCCTTGAAGCGCCGGAGGGAGCCGACGTCGCCCTGCCAGACCTGGACCGAGTCTCGCACCAACCGCGCTTTGGCGTTCCGCCTGATCTTGCCCTCGAGGACGTAGCAGCCGGCGATGGTGCCGATCTTCGGGATGCCGAAGGTGGCACGCACCTCCGCCTTGCCGAGCTCCCGCTCTTCCAGGGTGGGCGCCAGGAGGCCGACCATCGCCTTTTTGACGTCGTCGACGGCGTCGTAGATGACCGTGTAGTTCCGGAGGTCGACGTCTTCCTTCTTCGCCGTGGCCGCCGCCTGGCCGGCGGGGCGCACGTTGAATCCGGCGATGATCGCGTTGGACGCGCTGGCGAGCATGACGTCGTTTTCCGTGATCCCGCCGACCCCGGTGTGGATGATGTTCACCCGCACCTTCTCCGTGGATAGGTCGGCGAGGGCCTTTTCGACGGCCTCGAGGGAGCCTTGGACGTCCGCCTTGACCACGAGCTTGAGCTCGGCGACGTCCCCCGCCTGGAGCCGAGCGTAGAGCTGGTCCAGACCCGCCGCCGCCGTCTTCTGGCTGCCCTTCGGCCCCGTGGTCTTGGTCCCGGCGAGCTCCTGAGCCTTCTTCTGGTCCTGAACCTGGTAGAGGATGTCGCCGGCTCGGGGCATCTCGGACAGACCGAGCACCTCGACGGGGGTCGACGGCTTCGCCACCTTGAGCTTCTTGCCCCGATCATCCGTCAGCGCCCGCACCCGGCCCCAGGCCGGCCCGGCGACCACGAAGTCCCCCGTCTTGAGGGAGCCGTTCCGGATGAGGACGTTGGCCACGGGTCCCCGTCCCTTGTCGAGGTAGGCTTCCAGGACGACGCCCTCCGCCGGGATCTTCGGGTTCGCGTGGAGCTCCAGGAGCTCCGCCTGGAGCGCCACCCCTTCGAGGAGGTCGTCGAGGCCCTGACCGGTGATGGCGCTGGTCGGCACGAACATCGTGTCCCCGCCCCATGCCTCGGGCTGGAGGCCCTCGGCGGCGAGCTCGTTCATCACCCGTTCGGGGGTCGCTCCCTCCCGGTCGATCTTGTTGACCGCGACGACGATGGGCACCTCCGCCGCCTTGGCGTGGTTCACCGCTTCCTTGGTCTGGGGCATGACCCCGTCGTCCGCCGCGACCACGAGGATCACGACGTCCGTTGCCTGGGCGCCCCGGGCGCGCATGCTGGTGAAGGCTTCGTGACCGGGGGTGTCGAGGAAGACGATGGGGCCCTTCTTGGTGTCGACGCGGTAGGCGCCGATGTGCTGGGTGATCCCGCCGGCCTCCCCGGAGACGACGTTGGCTTTGCGGATCTTGTCGAGGAGGGACGTCTTCCCGTGGTCGACGTGACCCATCACCGTGATGATGGGGGCGCGGGGCTCCCGGTCTTCTTCGAGGTCCCGGAACTCACCCCGGGCGTCGCCGACCAGCTCGTCCTCGGACTTGGCGACGTTCTCGACCTCGTAGCCGAAGTCGCTCGCCAGGATCTTCGCCGTGTCCGCGTCGAGGGAGCTGTTGATGTGCACCCCGCTCATCCCCAGCTGCATGAGCTTCATCAAGACGTCCGTCGCCTTGAGGCTCATCTGGTGCGCCAGCTGCTGCAGGGTGATCTGATCTTCGATGCGGATGACGCGCTTCTGCGCGCTCGGCACTGTGATCTCGGTCTGCCGGGCCTTTTTGCCCGGCGCCATCTTTCGCTTCCCGGGGCGGGTCTGCTGTCGCCCCGTCGGGCCGAGGCCCGCCCGGTCCACGATGGAGCGACGACGGGGGGTGGACTGCCGCTGGGCGTGCTGGGAGACGATCTTCGCCCGCGCTTCGGCGGACAGGGGCGTCGCCCCGGGGGCCTGGCTCTTCCCCCGGGAGACGACGCCGAGGGGAAGGTTGGCGTGACCGAGGCGCTCGGAGGCGGGGGGCGGCCCGCTCGGCCGACGCTGCCGGGGC
The DNA here is from genome assembly GCA_031800515.1 of Polyangiaceae bacterium LLY-WYZ-14_1. GTDB lineage: Bacteria > Myxococcota_A > Polyangia > Polyangiales > DAPKRP01 > DAPKRP01. The sequence goes on from DAPKRP010000086.1 coordinate 4,969, forward strand.
GGCGGCTGGGTCTCCGGAGGCGGCGGGGTCGCCGTGTTCTTCGAGGTCCCGCTCGGACGAGCGTCCCGGGAGGGAGGCGCCGG
>DAPKRP010000087.1:0-6467 GCA_031800515.1 Polyangiaceae bacterium LLY-WYZ-14_1
GCCATCCTGGCCCTGTCGCCCCTGCTGGCGACCTGCGCGGCCTCTCCGCCTCGCCCGACGGATCAGCTCGTCGCCCTGTCCAAGCCGCCTCCCGGTCCCGGGGTGACCCAGGAGGCGTCGTTTCGACCCCGGGATGCCATCGCGGCACCCCTCGACGAAGGCGAGCGCGCCTACCGAGCCGCGGTCCTCGCCCGGGAGGCCGGCGACCTCGGCCGGGCCGTCGAGCACCTGGCCTGGGTACTGGCCGCGTCCGAGCACCCCCTGCGCCCCTGGGCGGCGGTCGACCTCGGTCGCGCCCTCCTCGACAGCGACCCGGAGGCGGCGAAACGGCTGCTGACCGGGGAGGTCCTGGCCGGACTGGGACGCTGGCCGGGGGCCCGGGAGGCCCGCTGGCTGGCGGCGGAGGCAGCGCTCCGGGCGGGCGACGAGGAAGAGGCCCGGTCGCGCTTCGAGGCGCTCATCGCCGAGACCCCCACCCGCTTGCTCGCCACGACCCGAGCCTGGGCCTGGGCGGAGCACCTCGCCGCCGACGCCGACCCCTCCCGCCGGGTCGAGGCGCTGCGGCTGTTCCGTCGCATGGAGGTGGGCTCCCCCCAGCGGCGGTCGGGCCGTCTCGCCGGCGAGCGGGCCGACGCCCTCTGGCGGGCGCTCCCACCGACCTGGCGCTCCCGGGTCCCCAAGGTGACCCCGGAGGAACAGCTGGCCCTCGGGCGCGGGGAGCGCCGGCGGCGCCACTACGGAGACGCGGCGGACGCCCTGGAAGACGCGGTGCAGGCGCATCTGGCCGCGGGGGATCTCACCGGGGAATGCCTCGCGCGCCTCGAGCTCGGCCGCACCCTCGAGCGCGCCCGCCGCCGGCAGGAGGCCGCCGAGGTGCTGGAGGCCCTCCTCGGCCGGGGCTGCGGTGACGACAACGTGCTCGCCCAGGCGAGGTTCCTCGCCGGGCGGGCCCGGGCCCGGAGCGGGTCGCCGGAGGCGGGTCGAGGCCACTACCAGGCCCTGGTCGACGCCTGGCCCGACCATCGCCTCGCCGATGACGCCGCCCTGAAGGCCGCCCTCCTGGCGACCCGGGACGACCCCTCCCAGCGCCGCGCCCGGCTGGCGGCGGTCGCCGACGCCTTCCCCGCCGGCGACATGCGGGGGGAGGCGCGCTTCCAAGCGGTGCTCCTCGCCCTCGAGGGCGGCTCCCCCGGGGAGGCCCTACGACTGGTGGACGCGGGATTGGCCGCCGAAGACCCGGAGGAGGGGGAAGACCTCCGGGGGCGCCTCGCCTACTGGCGCGGTCGCCTCCTCGCCGAGCTGGGCCGCCGGGAGGAGGCAGTGCAGGCGTTGACCGCCCTCACCTCCTCCCATCCCCTCGGCTACTACGGCCAACGCGCCCTGACCCTGCTGGACGAGCTCGCGCCCCCGGCCGGGGCGAAGCTCCGGGCCTGGGTCGGGGAAGGACTGATCTGGTCCGAGGGCGACGACCTCACCTTCCCCCCCGACGGCGTCCTCGACGAGCCCGGCTTCCGGCGGGGGCTCGCCCTGGTCCGGATCGGTCTGCCGGAACGGGGCCGCCGGGAGCTGCTGCGGCTCGCCTCGCGCTCCGAGATCGGGCTCGACCCGAAGGACCCGAAGCGGCGTTTTCTCCTGGCCTCGCTGATCTTGGAAAGCGGCGACCCGGTCGCCGCGACCCGGCTCCTCCGGGCATCCTTCCCTAGCGCGCCGCCGGCGGGTGCCGCCCGTTCCCTCTGGCGGCTCGCCTACCCCCGGGCCTGGGCGCCGGAGATCGAGGAAGCCGCCGAGGGAGCCTCCGTCCCCGCCGCCCTGGTGCGGGCGATCGCTCGGGAGGAAAGCGGCTTCGCCCCGGAGGTGGTGTCCTCGGCCAAGGCCTACGGTCTCCTTCAGATCATCCGCCCGACGGCGCGGCCCATCGCCCGGGAGCTCGGGCTCCCGAGCGGCCCGAGCGCCCTCCGGCGTCCGGAGGTGAACCTCCGGATCGGGGCGACGCTCCTGGCCCGGCTCCTCGAGCGCTACAAGCCCCAGCCAGGGGTGGTGCCCGCCGCCTACAACGCCGGGGCCGGGGCCGCCGACCGCTGGCTCGCCGAGGGCGGGGCCGACCGGCCCTTCGATCTCTGGGTCGAGTCGATCCCCTACGACGAGACCCGCCGCTACACCCGACGGGTGCTCCAGAGCTGGGGCATCTACAGCCTGCTCGACGAGGGCCGCCTACCCCGGGTCCCGGCCACGGTCCCCTGAAAGGGTCGGCGGCTCTGGCGGCGGGGACTCGACGCAGCGGGCCGCTTCCTCGACGGCGACCAGCACCCGTCGGGCATGGGCCAGAGCGGCGGCTCCGGCGCCGGCGAAGAACCGGGACCATGGGCGTACGCATCCTCCGGGACGACGAGGTCCGCCGTATGCGCCCAAGGAGGCGGGGTGTAGCGTCGTTCGGGAGGTCGGAGGACATGGCATCGGACGCCGGATGCACGAGCCGCCCCACGTTCCCCACTTCGGGCGCCGGGGCCGCGGCCTGCGCCTGCGGCCCGGGATGGCCTTCACCATCGAGCCGATGATCAACCTCGGCGGCCCGGAGATCCGACTCCTCGAGGACGGCTGGACCATCGTGACCGCCGACGGCTCCCTCTCGGCCCAGTGCGAGCATACGGTCCTGGTCACCCGGGACGGCGCCGAGGTGCTGACCCCGTTCCCGGAGACACCATCCCCTTCGCCGGAACCACACCGGGTCGCGGATCGAGGGCCTGGGAGTGTGGTGAAGGATCCCCGAGACGGTTGACCAGCTACCGCTGCCCGCCGCAGGCGTCGATGGCGGCTTGGAGGGCCGACCGGCTCGCCTGGAAGGCCTGGGGATTGACCTCGTCGTCCCGGGGGGTGAAGACCTCGAGGGGGTCGCCGGAGACGGGGCCGGTCCCCTCGAGCTCGGACAACACGCCCTCGACCGCCTCGACCCGCTTCCGCCATTCGGGCAGCGCCTGCGCCATCTGGGCGAGCTCCCGCCGCGGGTCCCCGCCCTCCGCGGGCACGACGCCGTCCTCCCGGGACAAGGTCGCCTCGAGGGCGGCCTTTTGCTCGGCCAGGTCCTGGACCGCCGGTCGGAGGCTCTCCAGATAGGAGCTCACCGCCCATCGAGCCTCCCGCCGCACCTCCCGGCACTTCCGCTCTTCGCTGCAGCCGGCGGCCACGGCGGCGGCGGCGAGGGCGGCGGCGAGCATCCAACGCCCCCGGGTTCGCGCCCTGGTACCCCTGCTCGGAAGTTCGGTCCGGGATACCGGCGAAGACGGGGCGCCGGTCGCCGGGCGCGGCGACGACGGGACGGGTCGAAAGGGCCGAGAGCTCATCGCCCCGGCCACTTAAGCACGCCGGAGAAAACGCCCGTCAAAGCGTCTGCCGGAGCTGTTTGATGAGCTCTTGGGCGCGATCCGAGAGCTCCTTCGGGACGTCCACCTGCACGACGGCGACCAGGTCTCCCCGCCCCCGACCGTCGAGGTGGGGGAGCCCCGCCCCGGGACGGGTCAGGGTGTCTCCGGGCTGGACGCCGGCGGGCACCTTGATCTTTTCCGGCGCGGTCTTTGGGTCCAGGCTCGGCACCTCGAGCTCCGCACCGAGGGCCGCCTGGGGGAAGGAGACGTGGAGCTCGTGGAGCAGGTCGTAGCCCTGCCGCTCGAAGCGTTCGTCCGGCTCGACCTCGATCTCGACGTAGAGGTGGCCGTCGGGTCCCCCCAGGGTCCCAGGCTGCCCGGCCCCGGGCACCCGCAGGGTCTGACCCGAGTCGACCCCGGCGGGGACCTCCACGGAGACGGTCTTCGTCCGCCGGACCTGGCCCCGGCCCAGGCAGTCTTCGCAGCGCTCCACGACCACGCTGCCCTCTCCCCGGCATTGGGGACAGGTGCTCGTCATGAGGAACGCTCCTCGCTGTTGAGCGATCTGACCCCGGCCCCCGCAGGTGGTGCAGCTCCGGCGCTCGCCGCCCTGCCCCTCGCATTCGTCGCAGGGACCCGGATACTGCACCTCGAGCTCACGCTTCGCCCCCTGGGCGGCTTCCAGGAGGGAGAGGCGCACCGAGGACCGCAGGTCGCCGCCCCGGGTCGGCCGACGGCGGCCCCCCCGACCTCCGAGGCCGCCCAGGTCGACGGCGCCCCCGAAGCCGAAGATGTCGCCGAAGAGGTCCTGGAACTGGCTGAAGACGTCTTCGACGTGGGCGAAGCCCGGACCGCCGGCGCCACCGCCTTCGAGGCCAGCGTGTCCGAACTGGTCGTAGATCTGCCGTTTTCGGTCGTCGTTGAGGACCTGGTAGGCCTCGGACGCCTCCTTGAACCGTTCTTCCGCGTCGGGATCGTCGGGGTTTCGGTCCGGATGCAGTTTCAGGGCCACTTTGCGGTAGGCCTTTTTGAGCTCGGCGGCGCTGACCGTGCGCTCGACCCCCAGCACCTCGTAGTAGTCGCGCTTGCCGCTCATGGTCGGACCGGGCGGCAACGTAATGCCGTGACCATAGGGGTCAAGGATGCCGGCCCGGGGACCCGCGGCAGCGACGCCCGCGGCTGCTATGGTGCGCCGCCATGGCCAACGACCGGGACGACCGCATCGTCTGGCTCGACATGGAGATGACGGGCCTCGACCCGGAGCAGGACCGCATCCTCGAGGTGGCGGTCCTGGTCACGGACGGCCAGCTCCGGCTGGTGGCCGAGGGTCCGGACCTGGTCCTGCACCAGTCGGATGCCCTGCTGGCGGGGATGGACGACTGGAATCGCCGGCACCACTCCCGGTCCGGGCTGGTCGACAAGGTCAAGGCGTCCACCCTGGACGAAGCGGCCGCCGAAGCGGAGATCCTCGCCTTCCTGCGGGAGCACTGCACCCCGGGCAAGGCGCCGCTCGCGGGCAACTCGATCCATCAGGACCGGCGCTTCATCCGCAAGGGGATGCCCCAGCTCGATACCTTCCTGCACTACCGGATGATCGACGTCAGCTCCATCAAGGAGCTCGTGAAGCGCTGGATGCCCGAGGTCTATCAGGCCGCCCCCGGGAAGAACGACGTCCACCGCGCCCTCGACGACATCCGGGAGAGCCTGGCCGAGCTCGCCCACTACCGCGCCCATGCCTTTCGTCCCCATCCCGGGTCCGATGGAACCCTCGCCGGTTCCGACGCGGCCGACCGGGGGAGCGCGCCTGAGACGCCGGACCCCTCGCCGTCGCCAGGCGCTCCGCCCAGGGGCGGACCGGACCCGGCATGAGCGCGGCCGCTGCCCATCTTCCGGATCCGGGACCCGCGCTCCGACCCACCTCGGTCTACGTGCACTTTCCCTGGTGCCTCAAGAAGTGCCCGTACTGCGACTTCGCCACGGAGCGCATCGACCGGGACGACCTCCCCCACGCGGCCTACGCGGACGCCGTCCTCCGGGAGCTCGATGGCCAGCGGGGCCGTCTGGACGGTCGACGCCTGGTCAGCGTGTTCTTCGGCGGCGGGACGCCTTCCCTCTGGGCACCCCGGGAGGTAGGCCGGGTGCTCACCGGCATCCGGCGCGCCTTCTCGGAAGAGGAGTCGGACCTCGAGGTGACCGCGGAATGCAACCCCACCTCCCTCGACGCCGCCCAGGCCGAGGGCCTGGTCGCGGCGGGGATCGGACGGGTGTCCATCGGGGTCCAGAGCCTGGAAGACGGGCGGCTCCGTACCCTGGGGCGGCTGCACGACGCCCGAGGCGCCATCGAAGCCGTGGCGACGGCGGTGGGGCGGGTTCCCCGGGTCAGCGCGGACCTGATGTTCGGCGTTCCGGGCCAGACCCCGGACGACCTCGCCGCCGAGGTCCGACGCCTGGTCGACCTGGGGGTCGGCCACGTGTCCGCCTACGCACTGACCATCGAGCCCGGCACCCGCTTCGGCGAGCTCCACCGGAAGGGCCGGCTCACGGTGGCGACGGACGACACCTACGCGGACCTCTACGAACGGGCGGAGGCCACCTTCGAAGCCCTGGGCTTCGCCCACTACGAGGTCTCGAACTACGCCCGACCGGGCCAGGAGGCCCGGCACAACCAGCACTACTGGCGGGGCGGCGACTACCTGGGCCTCGGAGCGGCGGCGGTCGGCTGCCTCACCCAGAGTCCCGGGGTGGCGGAGCGCCGGCGGGGCGAACCAGACCCCCGGCGCTATCTCCAGGGCGGCGGGTCCTCCCTGGCCGAAACCTTGGGCCCCGACGAGCTCGTCCGGGAAGCGCTGATGCTCGGCCTCCGCACGGCGGAGGGGGTGGACCTGCCGGAGACCGGACGGCGGGCCGGCGTCGCCGATCCCCTCCAGGGTCGAGAGCGGGCGGTCCATCGGCGGGTCGCCCAGGGCGACCTGCTCTACGACCCCGCCGCCGGTCGGCTCCGGGTGCCCCGCCCTCGCTGGCTCGCCCTGGACGGGATCGTCGCCGACCTCTTCTGACCCTCGAGATGCGGGCGGTGGTGGGCTTCCAGCAGGTCGCGGTCGAGGGGCT
>DAPKRP010000088.1:0-3395 GCA_031800515.1 Polyangiaceae bacterium LLY-WYZ-14_1
CTCGGCGCGGACGGGCGGGAGAGACGGCAGGCGCCCGGCCGGCGGCCCGCGGGGCGGATCCCCGGGGGTCCTCCGCCCCCCTGCGGGAGGCTGGGGCGCGATGCTGCTGGGCGCGATCGTGGCCTGGGCCCTGGCCCCGCCATCCCTTCTTCGCGCCCAGGACGGTCCGACGGATGCCGCCGCGGCCCCACGCCTCGAGCGGGTCCCGATCCTTCGAGAGGCCCAGGCCCGCTTCCACGACCAGCGGGCCCGGGGCTATTACCAGGTGGGGCGCTACCGGGACGCCCTGAACCAGTTCTTCGCCGCCCAGCGCATCGCCCCCACCCCGCGGACGGCCTTCAACATCGGCCTCTGCTTCCAGCAGCTCGGGGATCGGGAAAGCGAGTTCCTCGCCTTCAGCGAGTACCTGTCCCTCCTCGAGCCCGGTGACGAGGACGAAGGTCGCCGGGAGCGCGCCGTCGCGATCCTGGAGCGTCTCGAGCCGGAGGTCGCTCGGGTGCGGGTCGAAACGGTCCCCCCGGGTGCCGAGATCTTCGTCGACGACGCCGAGCTCGGCTCCTACGGCCGGGCCCCTCGGCTCCTCGCCGTCGCCCCTGGCTCCCGACGCATCGAAGCGGTCCTCCGGGGCTACCGACCCGCGTCCGTCCCGGTGGACGCGGTGCCCGGGCGGGAGGTCGAGGTGACCCTCTCCCTCGAGGCCCGCACGGGTCAGATCGTCTTGAACGCCACGCCGGCGGGCCGGGCGGTGGTCTCCGACGGCGAGGGTCGGGTCGTCCTCGAGGCGCCGACTCCCGTCGATGCCCCCATCCCCGTCGGCGCCTATGGCGTACGCATCGAGGCCGACGGCTTCCAGACCCGCCGGGACCTGGTGCGGGTGGAGGAGGGTCGCACCGCCCGGCGCTCCTTTCGTCTGCAGCCCCTGCCCACCCGGGTCGGCTCCGTCGCCGTCGCCGCCAACGAGCTCGACGCCGTGGTGGTCTTGAACGGCGAGTCGGTCGGCTTCCCACCCCTCGTCGTCTCCGAGCTCCCCGTCGGTTCCCACCGCCTCGAGCTCACCGCACCTGGCCTCGACCCCTTCGCCGAGACCATCGACGTGCGCCCCTCGAGCCAGACCTGGGTCACCGTGACGATGGCGCCGGAACGGGATGTCACCCACTCCGCCGGCACCTGGCTCCTCGGGGGGACCGGTGTCGCCGCCCTCGCCGCCGCCGGCGTGGTCGGCGCCCTCGCCTGGCGCAACGACCAGGATCTCGACGAGGCGCGGCGGGCCGGCGACGTCCTCGAGGAGATCGACCTACAGGACCGGCAGCGCCGCCTCAACGTGGCGACGGACGCCCTCTGGATCGGTGGAGCGCTGGCGGTGGTCACCGCCCTCGTCCTCTACCTCATCGAGGACGCGGCGGAGCCACCCCGGTCGACGGCGACGCTCCGGTGGGTGGAATCACCATGACGGAATCCGCCGGCAGAGGCTCGGGGAGGCGGCTCCGGCTCCCCCACGGGCCGGTCCTGTGGCTGGCGCTCGCCGCGGCCTCCTCCCCGCTGGCCGGAGGGGCCGCCCCCGCCCGGGGTGACGACGCCCTCGACGCCCGCTTCCACGACCAGGAGGGGCGCCGCCTCTACCGCGCCGGCCGCTACGGGGACGCCCTGGAATCCTTCCTGTCGAGCTTCCGCGTCGCCCCTTCGACGGGCACCCTCTACAACGTCGGCATGGCGGCGGCGCTCGCCCGGGAGCGGGAGATCGCCTACGCCTTCCTCGAACGCTACGTCGCCACCGTCGACGACAGCCCGGCCCGTCGCGCCGCGGAACGACGCCTCGCCCGGCTGGCCCGGGTCCTGGCGGTTCTCGAGGTGACCTCGGAGCCGCCGGGGGCCGCGGTCGCGGTCGCGGATCCCCTTCTCGGCGGCCGGGGCCGCACGCCGGTCCGGGTCGCCGTCGCCCCCGGCCGCCGTCGCCTGTTTCTTCGGCTTTCCGGCCACCGGGATCGGGAGCTCGAGGTGGACGCGGTCGCCGCCCGGCTCGAACGGATCCACGTCGAGCTCCCCCCTCGGACGGGGACCCTGGTGCTCGTCGGGGTCGACCCGACCGCCACCCTCCAGGTGCTCCGGGGCGAGCGGATCGTCGCCGAGGCTCGGGGTCGCCTGCGCCAGGTGCTTCCCGTGGGTCGCTACCTGGTTCGCTCCGAGGGCGCCGGCGCCCACGGGCCCGAGGTCCCGGTGCTGGTCACCGCCGAGTCCACCGTCGAGCTTCGGGTCGAGCCGCCGAGCGCCCGGGCCCCCCGGGGGCGGCTGCTGGTGGCTTCCGGCGCCGTCGAGGCGGCGGTCTTCGTCGACGGGGTCCTCCGGGGGGAGACCCCGGGAACCTTCGCCGACATCCCCGTCGGGGTCCACGAGGTCGAGGTGCGGGCACCGGGACGCCGGCCCTGGCGGTGGCGCGGGGAGGTTCGCGCGGACCGGGCCACCGTGCTCCGGGCCGACCTCGGGCCTCCGGGCTCCGTCCCGGAGCGGGGGCCGAAGCGATGAGTCGCCGCGCACCGCTTCCGGCGACCGAGGCCGCCGCCCTCTCCACCATCGTCTCGGCGGCGCTGCTGTCCGCGACGGCGGGCTGCACCGCCGCCCTCGACCCGGGGCAGGATCGCACCGCCATCGACATCCAGGTGCGGTTGTTCAACGCGATGTCGGATTCGGGACCCCTCGAGGTCCTGGTGGACGGCCGACGATTCGGCGTCTCCGTCGAGGGCTATCGGGACGGGACCGGCTACGTGCCGGGCATCGTCGGGATCAGCGGGCGGCGGGACGCGGTGGTCTTCGAGGTGGTCGGGCCGGACGACGGGGACCTCGGCCTGCGCTTCGCCCAGCCGCTGGTGCGCGGCGTGTCTCGAGACGAGTCCTTCACCGTGGTGCCCTACCGAGACCCGGAATCCGGCGAGCCGCGGCTCGTGGTGCTCGACGACGTCCGCTCCGCGGCCTTTCCCCAGACCGGCTTCGTCACCCAGCGCGTCCTCCACGTGGGGGAGTTCACCGAGGGGATTCTGGTGGTCGAGTGCCAGACGGCGGACGTCGGGGCGCCCGTCGCCGCCGGCGCCAACTTCTTCCAGATCTACCGCAACGACCGCACGATCTTCGCCGTCGAGCTCGACGACGACTCGCCGGACGCCCCGGCTCGCCGGCGGGTCGATCTTCCTCCCTGGGATCCGGCGGAGCTCTCCCTACTGGTGGTGACGGGCTCCTTCGACGAGCTCGGGCTCTGCCTGATGCTCGACGACGGCGACGGGCCGAACTGTCTTCCCGCGCCGGTCGACGACGGTCGCTGCGCGAGGGCGAGCGAATGAAGTGGCGTTGGGCGGCCGGGTTGGTGGGGGCGGTGCTCGCCCCGGGGTGCACCCTGGCGCTCGACC
>DAPKRP010000089.1:0-2896 GCA_031800515.1 Polyangiaceae bacterium LLY-WYZ-14_1
CCGTCTTCCAGGCGTCCGGGGGGCGGAAGGCGGCGAGGGGGATCGGGGGCGCCGGCACCCGCCGGAGCAGCCGGTCCCGATGGGGCCGGAGGAACGTTTCCACCGCGTCCCCGGGGGCTTCGAGGCAGGCGTCCCGAAGCAGGACGTAGACGTCGTGGCCCAGGGGAAAGGTCTCCTCGTGGCTCTCGACCCCGGGGACGAAGAACCACTCTCCCCGGCGCCAGCGAAACGCCTCGAGGAAGCGGCAGCGCACCTGCTCGGCGATGGCCTGGAAGAGCTCGAGGGGCCGCAGCACCCCGAGGCCCACCAGCGCATCCCCGAGCCGGCCTCCGTAGCGGGGCAGGAGGGCGAGGGCCATCTCGATCTCCATCCGCATGCAGCGCCCGCTGGCGACGAGGTACTCCCCCAGGAGCTCCTCCCGATCCGTGGACGCGACGAACTCCGGGCGCCCTTCGACGAAATAGAGCTTTTTCCGGCGGACCCCGTCCCGCAGGTGGAGGACCCCGGTCTCTTCGCCGATCAGGATGCGGTGCACGACGGAGAGCAGGGGCATGGCGCCGAGCTGGCCTCCCCGGCTCGCCCCCTCGAGCTCTCGGCCGGTCCACTGAAGGGCAGGCGAGGTGACGAATCGGGTCAGCTCCGGGAGCGCTCGGGCGGCGGCCCAAGCGCCCTCCGCCTTCGCCACCGGCGTGTCCCCGTCGATGACGCCCCGGGTCAGCAGCTCGACCAGGCGGGGAAAGGGCATCGGCCCGAGCACCTTGCCCGCGGCGGTCCGCACCCGATAGACGTCCGGGGACGACAGCTCGAGCTCGCCGAGCAGGCGGGCGGACTCGGTGCCGACCCCGCCCGCTTCGATGAGGGCGGTCGGGGGCCCCGGCGGCGTGGGCGCCGCCTCCGCCGGGTCCGGGTCCTCCAGGTCCCCCGGCGAGACGAGCTCGAGGCGCCGGCAGAGGTGGGCAAGGCGCTCGGCGGTGTGGGCATACCCCCGCCGGCGTACGACCTCGTCGATCGCCGCGGCGAAGGCCTGGGCCGTCGGGCGGTTCCCGGTCTCCCGCTCCAGCCCCATCCGCAGGAGCTTCTGGACATCCCCGGGGATGCGACGCTCGGTGCGCTCCAGGGTGGCGAGGTCGACGTCCCGGATGCGCAGTAGCACGTCGAGGTCGTTGCCGTGGCCGAACAGGGGCTCCCCGAGGAGCATCTCGGCGAGGACGACGGTCAGGGTGAAGACGTCGCTCCGCCCGTCGAGGGGCTTCCCGGTCACCTGCTCCGGCGACATGTAGCCGAGCTTCCCGCGGACGTGACCCTGGTCCGTGTGGGCTTCGTTCTGGGCGCCCCGGGCGATACCGAAATCGGTGAGCTTGACGTAGCCGTCCCGGGTGATGAGCAGGTTCGCCGGGCTCACGTCCCGGTGCACGATGCCGAGGTCGTTTCCCTGGTCGTCCCGGGCGCCGTGGGCGTGGGCGAGGGCATGCGCCGCCCGGGAGGCGATGTAGAGGGCGTCGTGGAGGGGAACCGTCTCGTCCCGGGCGGCGACGGCGCGGAGCAGGCGGTTGACGTTGGTGCCTTCGACGAGCTCCATCGCCAGATAGAGCTGGTCGTCCGTCTCGCCGAAATCGAAGGTCTGGACGACGTTCGGATGGTCCAGGCTGGCGGCGAGGCGGGCTTCGTCGATGAACATCGCGACGAAGTCCGGGTCCTTCGAAAACTGGGGCAGGATCCGTTTCAGGGCGACGCGCTTGACGAAGCCGTGGGGCCCCCGGCGGCGAGCGACGTAGACCTCGGCCATCCCGCCGGTCGCCAGGCGGCGCTCGATTTCATAGGGACCGACCTGTCGCAGCTGCACCGAGGCCACCATCGGGAGGACCGCCAGACGAGGGATACGACGCCCCCGGGAGCGCGCTGAACGGAAGCCCGAACACTGGAAAACGTCGGCCCTGGGCGTCTGAAGTTTTCGCCGTCCGTCCGTTGAGTGCTTCGAGACCCTTCGCCGCCCCCGGGGACCCGGGGGAAGCGGCCCCCTCGGGGGCTGCCGCCGAGGAACCCATGCCACCGCTCCAAAACAGCTCCGCCCGCCACGCTCGAGGCTCCAAGGACCCGCTCCTCGGGAAGGTCATCGCCGGCCGCTACCGGCTCGAGTCCCGGCTCGGGGAGGGCGGCATGGGCGTCGTCTACCGGGCCCGGCACGTGCTGATCGACCGGGTGGTGGCCCTGAAGCTCATCCGCCCCGACCTGCGGAGCGAAACCCACCTGCGGGCGTGGATGGTCCGGGAGGCCCGGGCGGCGAACCGCGTCGACCACGCCCACATCGTCGACATCCACGACGTCGGCGAGACGGAAGAGGGAGAGCTGTACCTGGTGATGGAATACCTCACCGGCACGGCCCTCTCCCACGAGATCAACAAGGGCCAGATGCCGATCCCCCGGGCGGTCGACATCTTGGAGCAGATGTGTGCGGCCCTGGCCCGGGCCCACGACCTCGGGGTCATCCACCGGGACCTCAAGAGCGACAACATCATGCTCACCGCCCGGGGCGGTCGGCAGGACTACGTCAAGATCCTGGACTTCGGCCTGGCCCACCTGGCCCGGGACCCCCGCCTCGCCCCCAAGGGTGCCGTCTTCGGCACGCCGGAGTACATGTCGCCGGAGCAGGCCCGGGGGGAGGACGCCATCGCCTCGAGCGACCTCTACGCCCTGGGGATCCTGTTCTTCGAGATGACCACGGGCCAGCTGCCCTTCCGTTCCGGCGATCGGGAGACGCTGCTCGAGATGCAGCGAAGCGCGCCCCCGCCCCGTCCCCGGGCCATTCGGAAGGACCTTCCGGAGGCCGCCGAGTCGATCATCATCACCCTGCTGGAAAAGGACCCGGCGCGTCGTTTCCGGGACGGCCACCATCTCC
>DAPKRP010000090.1:0-4424 GCA_031800515.1 Polyangiaceae bacterium LLY-WYZ-14_1
CCCGTCGGGGTCCGGCTCCACGCGGTCTACCCCCACATGCACGAGCTCGGACGGTCCCTCCGGGTGTCCCTGGCGCGGGCCGACGGCGGTGAGTCCTGCCTCCTCGACGTGCCCCGCTGGGATTTCGACTGGCAGCTTCTCTACGACTACCGCCGCCCGGTGGTCTTCGGCGCCCGGGACGCCGTGACCCTGGACTGCGTCTACGACACCCGGGGTCGGACCACGACGACGACCTGGGGAGAGGGCACCGCGGATGAGATGTGCCTCGCCTTCCTCTACGCCAGTCTCGACCTGACCCTCTGAGCGCGCCGGTCCGGCCCGGTTAGAAGGTGCCGCCGAGGCGTACGCCGAAGGGACCGATGTCCCAGGTGTCGATGGCGAGGCGCGACCCGCCTCCCCCGGGAGACGGCCGGGAGGTCCCCTGGGCGTCGGGCCCGGCGGCCCCCTGATCGGCTCCGTCGGCTTCCCGGTCCTCCCCCCGGAGGAGCAGGTAGAGGCCGACGGCGCCGACGACGGCGGAGGCGCCCCAGACCAGATTCGTCGCCAGCCGGAGGTCCGCCGCCCGGCCGCGGGCTGCCCGATCCGTGCGGCCCGAGTCTTCGAAGCGGTCCCGCTCGGCGAGGGCCCGAACGCCGAGGCCGATCCCGGTGGCGCCCCCGGCGACCCCCAGACCCAGCAGGAGCCCGCCGGCGACGCGCCCCGGGGAGGGCCCTCCGGAGGGGGCGTCGGCCCCGCCCGCTGCTGCATCCGGGGGGAGATCGAGCCGCAGGCCATCGGCCTGGTCATCGTCGTGGTCGGCGTTCCCACCGTCCGCCGAGGCCATCGCACCGTCGGCGGTGCGCTCGAGGTCGACCTCGACCCGGTCCCCGGGGGAGAGCTCGAGAACGCGGGGGGGAAACGCCTCCCCATCGTCACGGCGGGCGGCCAGGCGCCAGCGTCCCGGGGCGAGGCGGCGTTCGAAGGGGACGGTCAGGGCGCAGGGCGCGCAGGATGATGACGACGACGACCTCGACGGCTCCTCGGGCCCTCCCCCGGGAGGCAGCGGCGTCAGGTCCACCCGGGCGGCGTCCGGCGCGATCACCGCGAGGCGCGCCAGCTGGGGGTCGAGGGCTTCGAGGGCCCGCCGGGCGTCTTCGGCGAGGGCATCGGTCAGCCGGGGGACGCGGGCGAGGGCCTCCGCGTAGGCCTGGGCCGCCCGGGGGAACGCCCCCGCCGCCTGCCAGGCGCGGGCGGCGTTGAACATGGCGGCGGCGGCGGGAGCCCGCTCATCCGCCTCGAGGAACAGCTCCGCCGCCGCGTCGAAGTCCCGCGCCTCGAAGGCCGCCGAGGCGGCGCGGAAGAGCTCGGAGGCGACCCGACGGTCCCGCACGCTCGGCTCCTCCGCTCGTGCCCCGGCGTCGTCCTCCGCCTGCGCCCTCGCCCCGGGGATCCCGGAGGTCAGCGTCAGCAGCATCAGGGGTACGAGAGGGGACCGCACCCCGGAGAGGATGCCCCGTTCCGCATCAAAGGCGAGGGCCGGGTGTGCTGAAGCCGTCGACAAGGGGGCCGCTTCAACGACCCGCGAGGAGCAGGCTGTCGATGCCGCCGGGGTCGTCGTGGTCCGGGTCGCCCATCCGGCGGCCCACCCCCAGGGCGCCCAGGATGGTGTTGTAGACGGTGACGCTCGACGCGTTGACGTCGACGAGCCCCCCGGTCTTGATCCGACCGTTTCCGCCGCTGACCGCGTGGAAGACGTTGCTCGTGTTGTGGGCGCTGCCGTCGCCGAGCTCGGCCCCCAGCAAGAAGACCATGTTCTCGAGCACCGTGTTCCCGTTCTCGTCCGGGAAGGCGGGGTCGTCGAGCTCACCGAGGAGCGTTGCGAAACGACCCATGATCCAGTGGGTGTGCCATTCGCACTCCGGGAAGCGGCGGCGATGCCAGTGCTCGTGGTGGGCCTGGTCGTCGTCGAAGGAGATCGTGGCCCCGTTGTAGTCGTAGGGACCGCGGAACCGGACCCGTTCTCCCGACGCCTGGAAGGTGACGTTGCCGAAGCGGGTCAGGTCGCAGCGGAGCGCCATCGCCACGAGCTCCGCCAGAAGGCGCTGGGTCTCCGCCCAGGCGTCGTGGTCGACGAGCACGCCGGCCAGGTCCGCCTCCCGGCCGTAGGGGATCTCCGGGTCGGCGGGCCGCGCCGGTGCCTCGCAGCGGGCGCCCCCCGGCATGTCGCCATCGCCACCCGCTTCCGGGAAGAGTCGTCGTTCGATGTCCCGGATGCGCTGGAGGTGGTCGTCGATCCGAGCGCGGCTATCCGACGCCAGCCCCGCGCGTTCGCTGCGGGTGTAGCGGTAGTCCGCGAGCACCGCATCGAGCACGCTCCGGCGATGCCTCAGCCGCCTCGCCGCAGCCGGGTCGTCGTCGTCTCCGGGGACGTCGACGGAGCCGAACAACCGTTCGAAGAGCGCCGTCGGCCGTTCGATGGGTGTGCCCATCGGAGCGCCGTCTTCGTTCCAGCTGTGGACCATCCGGTAGGGGTGGTTCCGACGGAAGTGGCTCGAGACCAGAAGGGTGCGGACCGGCGTCGGCGCCCCGCGGGGGTGGAGCGCGTTTCGGGCGACGATGTCGATGGAAGGGCCCTCCTGCTGAGCCTCCCGGCCGCTCCAACCGACGAAGGTGGCGCCGCCTCCCCGCGGGTGCCCGTTCCGCGTGTTCATGTCGACCCCCCGGAGCACCGCCAGTTTGTCGAGGAACGGGCGCAGCGGGGCGAGCCCGCCGTCGGCGGCCAGGGGGTCGTCCCGGTCGAAGATCTCGTGCATGACCCCGTTGCCGAAGAACCCGGTCAGCAAGCGCACCGGCGGCTCCGGGTCCGCGGCGAGCACCCGCCGGGGGGCCAGGTCGGGGAGAAAGGGCAGGGCGACTGCGGCGCCCGCCGCCCCCCGGAGAAAAGAACGACGATTCAGCGCGGGACCGACCTTCACGGCGTCGCCTCCTCTGGCGTCATGGAGCGGATCAGGGCGAAGGTCGGGTGCCTCGCGATCGCGACCAGCAGGTCCACGTACCGACCTCCCCGGTCGACGAAGTCCGCCTCCACCTCGGAGACGGTGCAGGCGTCCGCCCCGACCAGGGGGCGGCCGAGATGGAACTGGAGGGCTTTCCGGGCGATGCACTGGCGCGCCCTCGGACTTTCTTCGATCAGGGCGACGAAGGCGGCGACGTCCTGGTAGGGGCGCTCGGCGCCATCCCCGGTCAGCAGGACCCCGTCGTCCCGGACCCGGTTGCCGTGGAGGTCTTCGTCCCGATACCGACCCACGGCGTCGAAGACGTCGAAGGGATAGCCCAGGGGGTCGAAGACCCGGTGGCATCCGCCGCAGGCGTTGACCGACGACCGGTCCTCCGACTGGCTGCGGTGGGAGGACCCGAGGGTGGTCGGGGGCGGCGAGGTGTCGATCCCGTCCGGCGGCGGGTCGACGGAATCGCACAAGACGTCGTGGAGCACGAAGAGACCGCGGCTGACCAGGGAGGGCTCGTCGCCGAAGGCATGGGCGGCAAGCACCGCCGGGCGCGTCAGGATCCCGGCGCGCTCCGGAAGGTCCGCCAGCGACACCCGTTCGAACCCGTCGCCGGCCCGCGCCTCGACGCCGTAGATCTCGGCGAGGCCATCGGTCAGGAAGGTCGATGGCTCCGTGTACATCTCGATGAGGGGGCGGTCCGCCTCGAACACCACGTGCTCGACGAAGCGGAGCGTTTCCTCTCGCATCTCCGCGGCGAGCTCGGGCCCGAAGGCCTCGTAGCTCGGGTGGGACAGATTCACCCGGTCCAGGGCGTCGAGGTCGAACCAGTCGGTCATGAAGCGGCGGAAGTGGGCGCGCGCCCGAGGGGTGCCGATGAGCCGGCGGACCTCCGCCTCCCGCCCGTCCGGATCCCGCAGCGCGCCGGTCTCGGCCATGGCGAGCAGGGCCGGGTCGGGGGCGGCGCCCCAGGCCAGAAAGGCGAGGCGGGTGGCCAGCACCCGATCGTCGACCGGCCTCCGGCTGGGTTCCTCGGTGACCGGTCGGGGCTCGACGCGATACAGGAACCAGGGGGATTGGAGCATGGCTTCGACGACCAGCCGCGCGCCCGCGGCGAACCCGTCCCCGTCGGCGGCCACCGTCTCGAAGATCGTCGCGTAGGCGTCGACCTGTTCCTGCGCGGGCTCCTGGCGAAAGAGCCTGGTCGCGGCCCCCCGGATGAACGGCTCGGTGCAGTTCGGCTCGAGGCGACGGCAGTCCGTGTGCTCGTCGATGAGCCCATCCAGGTCCGGCAGGCGGGACGCGACCTCCGCCGCCAGGTCCATGAGCCCGACGGCGAGCTCCTCGGAGACGATCAAGGTACCCGCGTTGTTGGTGAAGCCCTCCGCCCGGGTCTCCGGCGGAAGCGTCGACACCAGCGCCCGAGCGTCGACCCCGAGG
>DAPKRP010000091.1:0-1586 GCA_031800515.1 Polyangiaceae bacterium LLY-WYZ-14_1
GGGGACGGTATCGGCCCGGACATCTGGGCCGCATCGGTTCGGGTGTTCGATGCGGCGGTCGAGACCGCCTACAAGGGCGACCGAAAGATCGACTGGGTGGAGGTGCTGGCCGGGGAAAAGGCCTACGCGCAAACCGGGGAGTGGCTGCCGAAAGCCACCCTGGACACCTTCCGCACCCACCTCGTCGGCATCAAAGGGCCCCTGACCACCCCCGTCGGCGGCGGTATCCGCAGCCTGAACGTCGCCCTCCGGCAGGAGCTCGACCTCTACACCTGCCTACGCCCGATCCGCTGGTTCGAAGGCGTGCCGAGCCCGGTCAAGCGCCCGGAGGACACGGACATGGTGATCTACCGGGAGAACTCGGAAGACATCTACGCCGGCATCGAGTTCGAGAACGGCACGGAGGAGGTGGAAGAGTTCAAGCGCCACTTCCAGAAGGCCTTCCCCGACGTCTTCGCCAAGATCCGCTTCCCCGGCTCCTCCGGCATCGGCATCAAGCCGGTCAGCAAGGAAGGAACCGACCGGCTGATGCGGGCGGCGATCGCCCACGCCGTCCGGGAAGGGCTCCCGTCGGTGACGATGGTCCACAAGGGCAACATCATGAAGTTCACCGAGGGCGCCTTCCGGGACTGGGGCTATGCCTTGGCCAAAGCCGAATTCGGCGCCGTCGACCTCGACGGGGGGCCCTGGCAGGTGATCGAACGGGACGGTAAGCGCGTGATCATCAAGGACGTGATCGCCGACGCCTTCCTCCAGCAGATCCTGACCCGGCCCCGGGACTACTCCGTCATCGCGACGATGAACCTGAACGGCGATTACATCTCCGATGCCCTGGCCGCCTGCGTCGGGGGCATCGGCATCGCCCCCGGGGGCAACATCAACTTCGAGACCGGCCACGCGATCTTCGAAGCCACCCACGGCACGGCCCCGAAATACGCGGGCCAGGACAAGGTGAACCCGGGCTCGGTGATCCTCTCCGGCGAGATGATGTTCCGCTACCTGGGCTGGACCGAGGCCGCCGACCTGATCGTCCAGGGCGTCGCCGGGGCCATCGCCGACAAGACGGTGACCTACGACTTCGAACGGCTGATGGAGGGCGCCACCCTCCGAAAGACCAGCGAGTTCGCCGACGACATCATCCGCCACCTGCGCGGCTAGCGGTGGGGTTCGCCGGCAGGCGGGCGTCGCTTCCCCGGACGTAGCGCGGCTCGAGGCGACCCAGGTCGTCGGGGCCCCGGCGGCGAAAGTCGCTCTGGCCGAGCACCCCGGCCCAGGCCGCCCGGGGCGCCCCGAGCCAACCTGGAAGAAACCGCAGCACAGGGGCGCTGGCGGCGGCGGGGGCCCCGCCGGGCGCTTCCTTCCTCGGGAGCCCGGCATCCCTTTCGGCGAAGCCCGCGGTCAGGGCGGCCCGATGGACGGCCACCCCGTCCCCGACCCAGAGCACCCGTTCCGCCCGGACCCGTTCCGCGTGCTCGCGGAGGCGCCGGCCCGCGTCCTCCGGCGCCGCGTGGGCGGGGGGGGAGATCACGGAGCCGGCGCCGCCGGCCATCCCGGGGCCGCCGGGGCCGTCGCCGCTCCCCGCGTCC
>DAPKRP010000092.1:0-4403 GCA_031800515.1 Polyangiaceae bacterium LLY-WYZ-14_1
CGGAGGCGTCCCCGTGATCGAGGTCGAGGCGGTGAGCCACCGATTCGGTGCCCTCCAGGTGCTGGACGGGGTGACCTTCCGGGTACCCCCGGGGACCGTCTTCGGCTTCGTGGGTCCGAACGGGGCGGGGAAGACGACGACCCTCCGGATGATGGCGACCCTCCTGGTGCCCGAGGAAGGCCGCATCCTGGTCGGCGGCGAGGACGTCGCCGCAGCGCCGCATCGGGTGCGCGAGCTGCTCGGGTTCATGCCCGATGGGTTCGGGGTCTACCCGAATCTGACCGTCGGCGAGTACCTCGACTTCTTCGCCGCCGCCTACCGCCTGCCGCCGGCAGGGCGACCGGGACGCGTCGCCGCCGTCCTCGAGCTCACCGACCTCGCCGGCCTCCGGGAGCGCTTCGTCGACACCTTGAGCAAGGGCATGACGCAGCGCCTCGGGATCGCCCGGATGCTGCTCCACGAGCCGGAGGTGCTGGTCCTCGACGAGCCCGCCAACGGCCTCGACCCGCGAGCTCGGGTGGAGATGCGGGAGCTGCTTCACGCCCTGCGGGACCTGGGCAAGACGATCGTCCTCTCGAGCCACATCCTCCGGGAGCTCGGGGACCTGGTGGACGAGGTCGCCATCCTCGAGCGGGGCCGGGTGGTCGCCGCCGGCCCCCTCGACCAGCTCTCCCGATCGCCGGAGGCCGCCGGGTTGGCGATCCTGCGGCTGCGCTTCGTCGGCCCAGCAGCCCGCGTCCGGGATGCCCTCGGGGCGCTCCCGGAGGTCCGGGGAGTGGACGAGGAGGGACCCCGGTCCCTCCGGGTCGCCCACCAGCCCGGGGAGGCTTCGATCGCTGCGATCGTCCGCGCCGCGGTCGAGGCGGGGGCCCCGCCGGTGCGGGTGGAGCCGGTGACCGAGGACCTCGAAGGCGTCTTCCTGAAGCTCACCCGGGGGGAGCTCCAGTGAACGGGCAGCTCCTCCTCGGTCGGCTCCAGGACCCGAACCCGATCCTGGTCCGGGAGCTCCGTTCGACCCTGCGGAGCCCCCTGTTCCGCCGAACCGTGACGGCGATGGTCGGGGTCGTCGGGCTGATCACCCTGGCGAGCGCCGCCCTGGCGGCGGAAGGACAGATGCTGCCGGCGGAGGTCGGAAAGCTCGTCCTCCAGGTCTTCTTCAGCGTCGCCTTCGGGCTGCTCTGCCTCGTCGCCCCGGCCCAGGGGGCGACGGCGGTCAGCGGAGAGGTGGAACAGGGCACCCTCGAATCCCTGTTGCTCACCGGCCTGGGGCCGGAAGACATCGTCGGGGGAAAGGTCGCCGCCCTGGTCGCCGCCAATGGGCTCGTGCTGATCGCCCTGCTGCCGGTGGTCTCCGTGGCCTTCCTCTTCGGCGGGGTCTCCCCGGTCCACGTGCTGGTCGGCTACCTCGCCCTCGGGCTCGTCCTGGTGCCGGCGGTCGCCCTCGGGGTCGCCCTATCCGCCCTGCTTCGGCGGACCCGGCTGGCGCTCCTGGCCGCCCTGGGGACCTTCCCCGCCTTCGCCCTGCTCCTGTCGAGCACCACGGGGATCGTCGGCGCCGCCCTGGCGAACCCCTGGGGCTTGTCGATGGTGGGACCCTTCTGGTTCGTCGATGCCTTCGTCGCCCGTCCCGGAGCGCCCGAGACCTGGTTGTTCCTGGCCCTGCTCCCGACGCTGGCCTCCGGTCTCGCCACCTGGCTCTGTCTGGTCGGGGCGCGCACCGCTCTCACCCCCAGCACGGAAGACCGGTCGACGCCCTTCAAGGGATGGGCCGTGGCCGCGGGGCTCTCCGCCGTCGGCGCGATGGCCGGGGTGGCCGCCGCCTTCGACAAGGGCAGGGAGGCCGGCGCCTTCCACCTGGTCTGCGTCGTCCTGCTGAGCCCCCTCTTCATCGGCGTGTCGCTGGTCCTGCTGGGCGAGCCGCGGGCCGCCCCCCGACGCGCCGGGCCCTCCGGAAGACCCCTGGGACGCGCGCTTCGCCGGGCCTTCGGCCCGGGCCTGGCGGGAACCACCCGCTTCCTCTGGACCTACCTTCCGGCGCTCGCCGCCCTGCTCTTCGCGGTGCCCTCGGCGGTCCGCCGGCTGACCTATCCCGGGCTCTCGGAGCACGGGGAGGTGGACCTGGCGGTCGGGGCGAGCCTGCTCGCCACGAGCGCCCTCGCCCTGGCGGCCCTGGGGCTCGGCGCCGGCGTCTTTCGCCGGCTCCTCGGGCTGCGGCCGGCCCCCGCCCGGGCCCTCGTCCTGGTCACCGGCGTCGTGCTCACCGTCGGCGCCCTCTTCGCGACCCTCCTCGTCGACCTCGACGCGCTCGACGAGCTGGACGATCGGCTCTCCCCGGTGCTGGCGGTCTCCCCCCTGCTTCCCGCCGTCGTCACGGTGACCGCCCTCGAGGCGGGGCTCGCGGAAAGCCTCCCGGCCTACCTCGCCGCCGTGCTCGGCTACCTGCTCGTGGGTCTCTTCGGAAGCGACGCCGCTCTGAGCCGGCCAGGAGGCCCGAGGCGGTGACGGGGGACGAGGGCGCTCCCGGTACCTCCGAGGCGGAGGCCCTCGAAGGCGGCGGCCGGCCGGCGGACGAGGCGTCCCGTGGCCCCCTTCTCGACCCGGCCTTCCTCGCCCGTCTCGACCGGCTGCGGGTCCGGGCGGGACGTCAGCGGCGTCTCCGGGGAGACCGGGCGGGGCGCCATCGCTCCCGCCGGCAGGCGACCTCGCCGGAGGTGGTCGGGCACCGCGCCTATGCGCCCGGGGACGATCCCCGGCGGATCGATTGGCCCGCCTACGCGCGCCTCGGGGAGCTGGTCGTCCGGGCGACGGCGGCGGAGGACGAAGCCCGGGTGCATCTCCTGCTCGACGCCAGCGCCTCCACGAGCTTCGGGGAGCCTCCCAAGATCGACGTCGCCAGGCAGCTCCTCGCCGCCGTGGGCTATCTGGCCCTGGCGGGAGGGGACGCCGTGAGCGTTCGGGTCGCTCCGCCGCCGCTGGGCCGACCCGGAGCGGCGCCGCTTCGTCGAGGGCGGGGCGCCGCCGGCGGGCTCCTCGCCTTTTTGTCCGGGGTCTCGGCGGCGGGCCCGGGCTCCCTGGCCGCCCTGGTCGACGCGTTCCTCGCCGGAGCGCGACGGCCGGGCCGGGTGGTGCTGGCCTCGGACCTCCTCGACCCGGAGGGCTTCGCCGGCCCCCTCGACCGGCTCCTCTCCGGGGGCCACGATCTCCGACTGCTCCAGGTGCTCTGCCGGGACGAGCTCGAGCCGGCGCTTCCCCTCGGGGCGGCCCTCGTGCTCCTGGACGCGGAGACCGGCGCCGAGATGCCCCTGTCCTGGGATCCGGCGACCCGGGCGGCGCACCGGGCGAGCCGGGATGCTTTTCTGGCGTCCGTGGACGCCTGGTGCCGGCGGCGCGGGGTGCCCCTGCTCCGCATCGTCGGTGAGGATGGGCCCATCGACGAGCCGCTCCTCCGCTACCTCGACGCGGTGGGATGACCGGCCTCGGCCTCGTCGCACCATCGGGGTGGATGGCCTTCGGCTTCGCCGAACCGCTCTGGCTCTTCGGGATGGCCCTCCTCGGACCCCTCGTCGCCCTCTATTTTCTCGAGCGGCGGCGGCGCGGGCGCCGGCGGGTCTCGTCCACCCTCCTCTTCGCCGGCGCCCTCGCCCGAACCGACGCGGCCCGACCCCACCGGCGCCTCCTGCCTCTGGTCTCCCTGCTGCTCCAGGCCCTGGCGGTCGTCCTCGCGGTCCTCGCCCTCGCCAGCCCCCGCTGGCCCCCGGGGTGGGGCGGTCCCGGGCGCAGGCCGGTCGTCGTCGTGGTGGACCTGTCGACGTCGATGGCCGCACCTTCGGAGGCGGGAGGCCGGGAAGGGGACGGGACCGAGACCGCCCTCCGCCGCCTCGACCTCGCCCGGAAGGAGGCCCGGTCCCTCGAGGACGAGCTCGCCGCGGACGTGCCCATCGGTCTGGTGGGCGCGGGCCCCGTCGCCCAGGTCCGCGCCGCGCCGACGGCGGACCGGGGCGCCTGGAGGCGGGCCCTCGACACGCTGGAGGTGGAGGGGGGCGGCCCCGCCGACCTGCTCGGCGCCCTGGCGGCGGGGGCGGAGGCCCTCGCTGGGCAGCGCGGAGACGGAGCCGGTCGCCTCGTCGTCTACACGGATGGTCCCCTGCCCGATCTCGCCGGGCGGGGCCTCCCCCGGCAGGTCGTCGTCGAGACCCGCACGCTGGGCGCACCCCTCGACAACGACGCCGTGGTGGCGGCCTCGGTGACCCAGCCGGGGACGGACCCAGCCCGGCTCCAGGTGTTCGTCCGGGTCGAACGCCGGGCTCGGTCTCCCGCGGCTCGCTTCGTGACCCTTCGCCTGGCGGCCGGGGCTCCCTCGGGCGACCGTCCCCCGGACCAGGAGGCGGACGCCCCGGCCGGCG
>DAPKRP010000093.1:0-2739 GCA_031800515.1 Polyangiaceae bacterium LLY-WYZ-14_1
GGGGGATTCGAGGGTGGAAGCGTCGGCGTTCATGGGTCGGTTCCTGTCGGTGAAGGCGTGGGTCGATAAGGGGACGCGGCGGCTCAGCGGTAGGTGCCGACCAGGCGATCGAAGAGGGTGTTGGCGTAGAAGCCGTTCTTCAGGTGGACGTAGACGCCCCGCCAGAAGGGACGGTCGATCAGCGCCGGCAGTCGGGCCTGGAAGACGCTGACGAAGACGAAGGCGCCGATGACCAGGGCGATGACCAGCCCGGTCGCCGGGGTCGCCTCCGGAGGCAGCGGGACCGCCGGCGCCAGGATCCAGGCGGCGCCGGCCTCCAGGGTGAAGAAGGCGAGGGCGACGGCCAGGGCCGAGCCCACCGTCCGCACCATCACCGTCGCCGAGGGCACCGTGGCGAAGGCGCCGGCGAAGAGCTGGGAGATCGCCATCACGAAGACCACTCCGAGGGCCATGTTCGCGGGCCGCTCAGCCAGGGGCGCTCCCAGCAGCAAGCCGAGCCCCAGAAAGACCGCCCCGGCGCAGGCCAGGCTGAGCAGCATGCCGCCCAGGCTCGGCGCCTGGGTCTGGCGGATGCGCCCCCCGAGGGCCCGGATGTACTCGGCGACGCTCCCGGAGGAGAGGAAGGCGTGCGCCTTGTAAAAGGAGTGGGCGATCAGGTGGAGGATCGCGACGGTGTAGGCCCCAAGCCCACAGAGCATGAGCATGAAGCCCATGTGGGCAGCGCTCGAGTAGGCGAGGGAGACCTTCACGCTGTTCTGCGCGACCATCGCCGTGGAGGCGAACAGGGCGGTGAAGCCGCCGATGAACATCAGCGCCCAGAGGGACGGGCTGTGCAGCAGGACCACGTCGCCGAAGCGGGCCACCAGGAAGGTGCCGGCGTTGATGAGGCCGGCGTGGAGCAGGGCGGAGACCGGGGTCGGCGTCTCCATCACCTCGAGGAGCCAGCCGTGGGTCGGGAACATCGCCGACTTCAGAGCCGCGGCGATCACGAGGAGAAAGGCGGCGGCGCCCACCCCGGCGGGGACCTCGCCGGAGGCCGCGGCGGACCGAGCCGCCTCCTGAATGCCGGCGATCTCCGTGGTGCCGAAGGCGCTGCCGACCAGGATGGCGGCCCCGACCAGGCAGAGGTCACCGGCCCGGGCGACGATGAACTTCTTCCGGGCGGCGATGCGGGCGCCGGGGCGCTCCCGATAGAAGACGAGCAGCTGGTGAAGCGCCAGGCTCGTCCCGACCCAGGCGAGGACGAGCTGCTGGAGGTTGCCCGCGGTCACCAGCAGCACGACGGCGCCGACGGTGGTGCAGAGGCCCCCCAGGAAAGCGCCTTGACGGTCGTCGCCGTCCAGGTAGTTCCGGCTGAACTCCACGACGATGGCGCCGACCAGGGTGACCAGCAGGAACATGGACGCGCTGAGGGCGTCGAGGCGCAGGGCCAGGCCCACCTCGCCGATGCCGAGCACGGCGCTGGTCCGGGGCCCGGCGATGGCGAGCCCGACCGCCGCGGCGATGGCGATGCCGAAGGCTCCCAGGGTCGCGGCACGGGTCGCGAACAGGGTGCCCGTCGGGAAGCGGCCCGGCTCGAGGCGGCCGGCGACGCCGGCAGCGAACAGAAGCAGAGGCGCCAGGTAGAGCAGCAGGGTGAGGTCGATCATCGGAGTTCTCCCGGAAAGCGAGGTCGAACCCCGGGATAGGTCCTGGCGATCGATATGAAAAATACATTATTCTGGATCGAACGTTCGTTCCCGCATATTGATACCGTGCTGAACTACCATCACCTGCGCTACTTCTGGGCCGTCGCCCATGAGGGCAACCTGACTCGGGCGGCGGAGCGTCTCCGCGTCTCCCAGTCGTCCCTGTCGGTCCAGATCCAGAAGCTCGAAGACGAGCTCGGGCACCCGCTCTTCGAGCGCCGGGGACGGCGTCTGGTGCTCACGGAGGCGGGACGCATCGCCCTCGACTTCTCCGATTCGATCTTCGCGACGGGGGAGGAGTTGCTGAGCACCCTGAGGGAGGCGGGGGAGAGCCGACACCGGGCCCTGCGGGTCGGATCCCTGGCGACCCTGTCCCGGAACTTCCAGATCGGCTTCCTCGGCCCGCTCCTGGCGGCGGAGGACGTCGACGTGATCGT
Organism: Polyangiaceae bacterium LLY-WYZ-14_1; assembly: GCA_031800515.1. Classification (GTDB taxonomy): domain Bacteria; phylum Myxococcota_A; class Polyangia; order Polyangiales; family DAPKRP01; genus DAPKRP01. Next base: position 2,126 of record DAPKRP010000093.1, read on the forward strand.
GCGCTCCGGTGCCCTCGGCGACCTGCTCGAAGGACTGCTCGCGCACCGCCTCGACGTGGTGCTTTCCAACGTGCCTCCCGCCCGGGACGGGGAGACGGCCTGGGTCTCCCACCCGATCGCCGAGCAGCCCGTCAGCCTGGTGGGTCGCCCATCGCCGGGCCCGCGATCGCCGAGCAGCCCATCGACGAGCTCCGGGGACCTCGCCGAGCTCCTCACCGCCGAGCCCCTGGTGCTACCGGCGCCGGAGTCGAGCATCCGGATGGGCTTCGACGCCCTGGTGGATCGCCTCGGGATCCGCCCTCGCATCGCCGCCGAGGTCGACGACATGGCGATGCTGCGGCTGGTGGCCCGAGAACACCCGGGTCGGGCCATCGTCCCGCCCATCGTGGTCAAGGACGAGCTCGATGCCGGCGTGCTCGTCGAGCTCGCCCAGCTCCCCGGCCTGGAGGAGACCTTCTTCGCGGTGACCCTCCCCCGGCGCTTCCCCAACCCGCTTCTCGACCTGGTGCTCCCGGAACGGAGGACTCGTCCCGCCTAGTGCGTCAGTCACCCCGCTTCGGGGAATGCCCCCCACGGGCGCCCCGGCGCCCCGAGCTTCCGGGCAGGGGTACTAG
>DAPKRP010000094.1:0-3198 GCA_031800515.1 Polyangiaceae bacterium LLY-WYZ-14_1
GAACCCGGCCCGCAGAACACGGCCGTCCCATAGAAAGCGGTGAACGTCGTCGGAGAGGAGGGGTGGACCGGCGGCGAAGGCGGTCCCGAGGATCGCGGCGACCACCAGGGGCAGCACGGGCAGATGGGCCGCGGGGGCGCCCCGAAGCGCCACCGGAGGCGACCGCAGCAGGAGGCCGGCGTAGGGCAGACAGGCCGCCGCCGTCGCCAGGGCCAGGCCCGTCCGGGAGGGCGCCGGCGCGAGGGCAGCGTAGGCGGCCGCGCCGAGGAGCACGCCGCTCGTGCCGAGGACCGGCCACCAGGAAGCCCAGGAGGCGCGGGCCGACGGGGAGCTCCCTTGGACCGCCATCGCCGCCTGCTACGCGGGGCGGCCCGGGGACGTCACTGCACGGTGAAGGACGCCACGGGCACCCGCTGGTTCGGGTTGACCGGGACGTTGTAGGCCCCGATCACCTGCCCGCCGACGGCGATGGACAGATTGGCGATGGTCGTGCCGGCGCCGCTGTTGCATTCGCCCCAGTAATGGACCTCGACCCGATACTGACCGGGAACCGGGCTGGCGACGTCCCAGAAGACGTTTTCCGTCGTGTTCGCCTGCTGGTTCCGATTGCAGAACCCCCGGGCGTCCTGGTCGAGGCGACCACCGGAGCCGGAGGCGGTGTGCTGGTAGGACAGGGTCTCGCCCATCGGGTCGGTGACGTAGAGGTCGAGATCCGCCCCCGTCGCCCAGCCGAGGGTGACCTGGATGGCCCCCGACGAATACCCGCACCCTTCGTCGATGACCCCGTTGCAGTTGTCGTCGAGGCCGTTGCAGGCCTCCGTGGACCCGCAGGTCGTTTCGACGACGGTCACGTTCGAGGCCACCTGGGGCTGCTGGACCTCGACCCGAACGGTGGTCGACGGGGGTGGCGGCGGAGGCGGCGCGGACGCGCCCACCCGGGCCTGGGCCCGAACGCCGGTGTGGACCGTGCAGCCGCTGGCGAAGGGCGTCGCCAGGGCAGCGGTCAGGACGAGCCAGGCGACGCCGGTTCCCCCGGGCCTCCCGCGTCGCGACTTCTCGAGATGAACGGCCATGGCCTTGCCTGCTCCTTTCGCGACCGGCGGGTCGCGGCCCGGTCAGCATATCGGCGCGGCTCGCTCCTGTTGAACGCACGGTCGCCCTGGACCTCTCAAGCGGCGTCCTGGACGTGGGCCTCGGCGGAGGCGCCCCCGCGAGCGAGGGCTCGACGTAGGCTCTGCACCTCCCGGACCTCGTAGAGCACCGGGGGCACGGATTCCCGAGGCGGCGGCAGGCGGGCGAGGGCACCGCTCACGGACAGCGCTCGGCCGTCCGGGTCGTCGAGGACGAGGTAGACGTGCCGCAGACCTCCCCAGGCGGGGGTATCCGCCAGGTCGACGATCCGCTGCCGATCGACGGACAGCTCGGTATGACCCCGGCGGATGAGTAGCCGCCGGTCGGTGAGGAGATACTCCGTGTCCCCACCGAGACCACGGGCCCGCCACCATCCCGCGTAGACCAGGCCGGCGCCGATCCCGCAGAAGACGACCCAGGAGAGGGCGATGGCGGTGAAGAAGAGCAGCCAGGTCCAGGTCTGGACGGACAGCCCGGCGGCTTCGAGGCCCACGAGGATCCCACCGACCTCCCGACCATAGCGAAGGCCGAAGACCAAAAATCCCACCCCGCCGAGGGTCATCGCGACCTCTGGAAGGCCCAGATGGGTGCCCTCGGGATGGCCGCCCCAGACCACGGACTCGTCGTCGTCGAGGCGCTGGATGAGGGGCAGGTCGGCATCACCGACCCCCGGTGAGGGCTCTCGGCCCCGAATCGTGGTCAGCAGCCGGTCTGGCGCGTCGATGTCGTGAAAGGCGAGACGCTGCTGCCGCTTGAGGGGACCGAAGGGTACCGCGCGGACGAGCTCGAGGGTGCCGACACCGGGGGCTCGGGGATGCCAGCGGACCCGGGCGAAGGAGAGGCGGTCGAGGTCGAGGCTCCGACGGTAGGCGCCACGGCGCCAGAGCGCCCGCCGGTCGGTGACGAGGAAGGCGCAGTCGTCGAGCAGCACCCCCGGTGCGAGATAGGAAAAGAGGGCGATCGCCGAGAGCAGCAGGGCGCTCAGGGCAAGCCGTTCCGCGCCCCCGAGCTCGGTGACCAGGAGCAACCCGGCGAAGGACGCCATGATCGCCGCCATCGCCCCGAACAGCAGCGGCGCGACCCGCCAGAGCACGGGCCGGGGGACGCCGCGCCGCGGGGTCCCGGCGAACACGACCCGCTCTCCCGGGAGTAGCCGCCAGGCGTCCCGGTCGACAGACGTCGCGGCGGCCGTCATCCGCGTCCCGGCTCCGTCGTGGGTCGGTGAGCCGTCGGGGTGGGGATCGAGGCGCGCCGACGAGGACAGGCGGGGGCACGGGCGAGGAGGCGCAACGCCGAGTCGCGACCCGAGGGCCAGCGGATTCGCGGCGAGCTACGGACTCGGGGCACTGGCTAGAGGTAGCAGCCCCGGGGTAGAGGGGCGACGATGGACCGGAACGCCCCCCTCCCCCTGCCCGCCGCGGTCGAGGCCCAGCTCGCGGAAGCTCGAGCGGCGGTGGTCGCCGTCCTCCGGCGCGAGCCGCCTCCGAACCCCCTGGGGCTCGTGCTCGGGTCGGGCTTGTCCGGCGTCGTCGACCGCCTCCGGGATCCGGCGACCGTCGGCTACGCGGACATCCCCCACCTGCCGGTGCCCCGGGCCGAAGGACACCGGGGCCGGCTGGTCGTCGGGAAGCTCGGAGGCGCCCCCGTCGTCGCCCTGGCCGGCCGGGCGCACCTCTACGAGGGCCACGCCCCGGCGCAGGTCGTCTTCGGGGTACGCCTCCTCGCGCGCCTCGGCTGCCGGGCGGTGGTCCTGACCAACGCCGCCGGGGGCATCGCCGCCGAGCTTTCGCCCGGGGACCTCATGCTCATCCGAGACCACCTGAATCTCACCGGTCGAAATCCCCTGGCGGGGGCGGTGGACGAGGCGGTGGGTCCGGCCTTCCTGGACGTGCGGGACACCTACCCGGCGCGGCTGCGCGCGGTGGCCCAGGAGGTCGCCCGGAAACTCCGGGGAGCGCCCCTGGTCGAGGGGGTCTACGCGGGCCTCCTCGGCCCGAGCTACGAGACGGAGGCGGAGGTTTCCATGCTGTCCACCCTGGGGGCGGATGCCGTCGGCATGAGCACCGT
>DAPKRP010000095.1:0-2578 GCA_031800515.1 Polyangiaceae bacterium LLY-WYZ-14_1
CCCGGGCTCGCCGCCGTCGCCCCGGGGGCGCTCGGGGGCCGCCGCGGGGGCGGCGGAGCTTGCCCGCCGGGCATCCGTCATCTCCTGCTGCTGGAGAAACAGGTAGAGGCCGTAGATGGCGAGGGGGATGGCGACCAGCCCCCGGTCGAGCTCGCCCCCGAGGCGCAGCCCCGGCAGGGGCTCGTAGACCACGGCGAAGGAGAAGGTCAGCAGCAGGACGGCGACGCTGGTCAGGTAGAACTGGGCGTCTCGGTAGACGAGGCGGACGTCGTAACCGATCCGCCCGGCGCGGGCGGTAGCCACGCCGGGGATGACCAGGATGTTGAACACCGCCGAGCCGACGATGGACGCCATGCCCAGCTCGAACTCGTCGTGGACGGCGCCGGCGACGATCGTGGTGGTGAGCTCCGGCGAGCTCGAGCCCACCGCCACGATCAGGCTCCCCTCGACGATCCCCGGCAGCCCGTAGCGGCGAGCCAGGGCCGCAGCGGCGCGTTCCAGGGCGTCGCTCCCCCACCAGGTCAGGGCGACGGAGACGACCAGGACGCCGGCGTATCCCAGGGCGGTGGCCATCAAGGGTCGTCTGGCCCCGGGCGCCGGGGCGACAATCCCGCCCGGTCGGGCGGAGGATGTCGAGGAATCCCTCGCGAGCCCTCGGAAGTTGGCTGCAGCCCTACGCCGCCCCTCCCGTTCCCCTCACGAGGGGATCGTCCACACCCTCTTCAGAGGTAGCCGAGGGCGCGGAGCTGGGCCTCGGTGGTGGGGTCGAGCTCGCCGGCGAGGGCCTCCGGGCGGGGGTTGCCCGGATCGCCGCCGCCGGTGGGGGCGAGGGCACGGCCCAGCCAGCCCCGCAGGGCGCGCAGCAGGTGGGGCCGCTCGAGGGAGATCTCTTCTTTTTCGTCGGGGGAACGGGCCAGGTCGTAGAGGAACGGCAGGCTCGCGTAGGGCGACTGGGCGGCCCTCTCGACCAGCTTGAAGCGCCCGACGACGAGGGCCCGAGCCTGGCTGCGGCGAGCGCTCACCGGGGGGAGCCGGCTGGCGGGCGGCAGGGCGCCCCGGAGGACCGGCAGGAGGTCCATGCCCGGCAGGGCCCGCTCCGCCGGAAGCCCGAGGAGGGAGAGGGCGGTGGGTACGACGTCGACGAGCCCGACCGGCTCCGAGAGACGCCGCCCCTTCATGCCGGGTGCCCGCAGCATGAAGGGGATGCGGATGAGCTCCTCGTGAAGGGCGTGGCCATGGAGCACGGACCCGTGCTCGAGGAGCTCTTCCCCGTGGTCCGAGGTGAACAGGATCGCCGCGTCGTCGGCGACCCCGTGCCGGTCCAGGCTGGTGAACAGAGCCTCGAGGGCGGCGTCCAGGGACATCACCTCGGCGGCATAGAGCGCCCGGAGCCGCTCCCGGTCCCGGAGGTCCAGGGAGAGCTCTCCGTCCCGCACCGCTTCGAGCACCTTCGGCCGGGCCTCGAAGTCCACGGGCCCCGCGTAGGGAAGCGGGTCTCGTTCCGCGAGGAGGGCTGCCGGGGGGCGGTAGGGGGAGTGGGGATCGGTCAGATGGACGTAGAGGAACAGGCGATCCTCGGGGCCCGGGCGCCCGTCTCCGGCGAGCCAGCGATCGACCCGGCGGATGACCGCCGGCGCCCGGGAGCCCCCTGGCCGCTCGTCCGGGGGCAGCGTCTTCGCGTGGTCGAAGTGATGGAAGCCGCGCTCGAAGCCGTAGTCGGCGGAGATGTAGGCGTTGGTGACGAAGGCGGCGGTGCGGAACCCGGCGTCCGCCAGGCGCTCCGAGAGAAGCCGCTCCGTCGCCGGGAGCATCGCTCGATGGGTGGTCGCCCGGTGCTGCCAGGGATGGCGTCCGGTCAGCAGGGTCGCGACGCTCGGTTTCGTCCAGCTGGTCGGCGACCGGGCTTCCCGGAAGACCGCCGCTTCCTCGGCGAAGGCATCGAGCACCGGGGTCGGCACGTCGCTGCCGTAGGCTCCCAGGTGGTCGGCCCGCAGGGTGTCGACGAGCACCACCACCAGGTGGCGGGGGGAGCGCGCGGTGTCGGTCTCTGAGAGGGTGTTCTTCCGGAGGCCCCCTCGCCGGTTCGGAGGGACCTCCGGCGGGGCGATGGCGTCGACCCGCTGGAGCCAAGCGTCGCCCCCGACGGCGCGGAGCTCGGCGGTCACCAGGTCCCCTTCGAGGTGGCCGAGGTCGAGGACGACCCGGCCCATCCCCCCGCCGCCGAGGACCGCCGTTGCCGGGCCTCGAGGGACTCCGTCCCGGAGCAGCCGCACCTCGAGGCGGGCCCCGGCGCTCGGGCGGGCCTCGATGGTCATCCGGCTTCCGGGGGCCACCCATAGGGGAAGCCGCAGACCCCAGCCGGCGGAGAGCCGCCAGCCCCCATCCTCGGGGGACGGGGCATCGGCGGTGGGCGCCGGCGGCGGGAGCGCGCCCCCCGGCGGCGCCGGGTCGACCCGAAGGTAGCGGACCTCCAGAGCGCCCTGGTCGGCGGCCAGGGAGAGGTGGTGGTCCCCGGGGCCGAAGGTCTCCTTGGGGAGCCTGAGGGTCACCACCCCGGCGGCACCGGACGAGCCCCCCG
>DAPKRP010000096.1:0-2226 GCA_031800515.1 Polyangiaceae bacterium LLY-WYZ-14_1
CTTGCCTGTTCGCTCATCGCTTCACGTCCTCCCCGTCCGCGTTCGCGCGGGCAGTGCAGATCGCGGTGTTGGTTCGCTTTCGTAAATCTCATAGTTGTGCTCCTGCCAGGGTTGCGTTGCCAGCTCACGCGAGCCGACGAAGCGCCCGCCCGGCCGTCGAGCCGGGCGGCGCTGGGTGGATCAGTCGCCGAGGTCGCGGCCGAGCGCCGCGCCGAGCTCGGTCCGCATGCGGTCAGCCAGCTCGAACATTGCCTCGGCGGCGGCCGCGGGGTCGACCCCCTCGGGCCCGGCCGGCGAGACGCCGTGGCGCTCGGCGACCTCGCGGACGAGGGTCGGGATGGCGGCGGACACGCTGCCCGGCTGGGGGGGCGCGCCCTCGGTGAGGTGGTGGCTCAGGTGGCCGGCCGAGTGCATGGCCGCGGCCATGGCCCGGAGCCCCTGCTCGACGCGCTGGGCGGGGATCGTCGTCTGCATCGCTTGAGTCTCCTGTCTCTGCGACGTGGTCGGCCGCCGGGGAACTCCCCCGACGTCTGACTACAATGTATCACAACGTATCCGGTCTGTCAACCCCTCCCCCCGACAAAATCATCGGCCGATCAGCCCCCGGACCTTGAGCGCGACCGCCCGCATGAGCAGCGGCGGGACGAGGTTGCCCAGCCGGGCCCACGCCGCGTCGAAGTCCTCCCCCAACTCGAACCCGTCGGGGACGGACGCGATCCGCTTGGCCGCGGCGATCGATATGCCCCGGTCGGCGTCGGGGTGCAGCATGCCCAGCCCCCACGAGCCCCGGGAGCTCAGCATCGTCGGCGGCGTTCGCCGGCGGTGCAGGCGGACCGTCGAGAAGTACCGCGCCTCGTTCGGGCCGATCCGCATGAGCCGCTGGGCCGTGTCCTGCAGGTCCTCGCCGGGCGCGCACGCCTCCACGAACCGCCGCCCCACCGTCCCCGGCGTCGCCTCGGGCCCCAGCTCGGCCTCGAACCCCAGCCCCGCGACGGCGTCGTCGTAAAGGTACGGGACGGCCTGGAGCGGCGCGGGGTGGCCCGGCTCGACGCCCAGGTCGTCCCGGACCCCGACCCATATCACGCGGTCGCGCGACTGCGGGACGCCGTACCACTTCGCGTTGAGGAGGCGGACCCGGACGCAGTAGCCCTGGTCAACGAGCAGCCGCGTCACGTCGGTGAACGTCGCCGCCATCTTGCCCCGAACCATGCCGGCGACGTTCTCCATGACGAACGCCCGCGGCCTGAGCCCACCGAGCAGCCGCGCGAACTCGGCGGGGAGCCGGTTGCGGACGTCGTCGGTCCGGCGCCGCCCGGCGGTCGAGAACCCCTGGCAGGGCGGCGACCCGTCGAGGACGTCCAGCTCGCTGAGGTCGTCGATCCCAGCCCTCGCCCTGGCCTCCTCGACGGTCAGCGCCGCGATGTCGTCCTCCCACACCGCCAACCCGGGGAAGTTGCGGCGCAGCGTCTCGGCCGCGTGGCCGTCGTTCTCGACGGCGAGCAGCTCGCGGTAGCCGGCCATCGCGTAGCCGAGACTCGACCCGCCGCACCCGGCGAACGTCGAGACGACCGTCGGCGCGTCGTCGGCCCTCGGCGCGGTGGCGTCCCGCCACGCCGCCGCCAGCAGCTCGGGATAGGGTTGCCGCTCCACGACCTCACCTCACGAACCGGGCCCCGCAGTGCGGGCACGTGCACCGCGGGACCGCGTCGCCCGCGTCGACCGGGACCTCGAACCCCCACGCCTCGGCCGGCGGCGCGTCGCGCGCCTCGGCCTCGACCATCTCGGACAGCTTGGCGAGTCGCCGGTCGGCGATGCCCGCGGCTTTCGCCAGCTCCCCGGCGTCCTCGCCCCAGCCCGCGACCACCCGCGCGAGCCGCGCGTCGTCGGCGACGCTCAGGTCGCCCGCGCGGTTGTCGGCGATCGCAAACCCCGCCGCCTCGTCCCCCTCCAGCGTCGTCGGGACCGCCGCGACGGTCTCCGCCCCGATCAGGTCCCGGATGGCGAGGAGCGTGCCGTTGCCGGCGACGACCACCCCGTCAGCCCCACGAAAGACGACCGGCGTCTGCTGGCCGAACCTCAGCAGCGACTCGGCGATGGCCCGGAGGTCCTCCTCGCCGTGGGCCCTGGCGTTCTCCTCGGGGGGCATGGGCGTCAGGGACGCCACCGGGACGGCCAGCGGCCGCAGGTGCTCCGCCACGACGTCGGGCGGCCCGTCAGTCCCCGGAC
>DAPKRP010000097.1:0-10659 GCA_031800515.1 Polyangiaceae bacterium LLY-WYZ-14_1
CTACTGCTCCCGAAGGCAGACCCAGGACGGGTGGGCGGTCCGGCGTTCTCGCCGGCTCCGAGGGATGTTCCCGGGACCGCCCCACAGCGGGCCGCAGCTGGCGGCGGGAGAAGACGATCCGATGACGCTCTTGGAACAACGAACGCGGTCCCTCGGCGTCGTCGCCACCCTCGGGTGGGCGGCGGCCCTGCTCCTCGGTCTCTTGGGGAGCCCGGCCCCGGCACAGGCCTGCGGTGGCTTTTTCTGCGGCCAGGTTCCCGTCGACCAGGCCGCGGAACGCCTGGTCTTCGCCGTCGACCGGCAGGCCAACGAGACGACGATGATCGTCCAGATCGCCTATCAGGGAGCCGCACCGGACTTCGCCTGGGTGCTGCCCCTGGCCGACGTGCCCTCCGTCGAGAGCCTGGACACCTTTCCCCAGCTCGCCCTGACCGCCCTGGACGCGAACACCGGCCCCCGCTTCCAGATGCCCGACGACTGCTTCCTCTTCGAGCTCGACGCCGCCGACGGTGGCCCACCCCGGGCGGGGAGGGAAGACGGCGACGACGGGGTCGACGTCCTGATCCGGGAAGAGGTCGGCCCCTACGACGTCGCGGTCATCGCCTCGGAGGATCCGGAAGCCCTGGTCGAGTGGCTCCGGGTCGAGGACTTCCGCGTCGCCCCGGCGATGCGCCCCTACATTCGGCTGTACACGGAGATGGGGCAGAAGTTCCTCGCCCTGAAGCTGCAGGCGGACGCCGTGGTGAGCGACATCCAGCCCTTCCGCTTCACCCTGCCGGGCACCACGCCCTCCATCCCGCTGCGGATGACCGCCATCGCCGCCGAGCCGGAGATGGGCATCTTGGTCTTCGTGCTCGGGGACGAGCGCTACACCCCCGCGAACTGGGCGGAGGTCGAGATCGACGACGACCGGATCGTCTGGGAGCCGAACACCTGGCCGACCCGCACCAACTGGACGGCGCTGGTCGCCCAGTCCGTCGACGCGGTCGGGGGCGAGGGTTTCGTGACAGAGGCGGCCGGCCCGACCCAGCCCTATCTGGACCTCGCCCGGAACGGGCCGACCCCCACCCCGGAGGCGGAAGAAGCCCGGGACGCCCTGGTGTCGCTCCTCGAAGACCACCCGTACCTGACCCGCCTCTACACCCGCGTGAGCGCCGAGGAGATGACCTCGGACCCGATCTTCCGGCCCTCCGCAGGCGGCGACGTCGATCGGACCCGGCGTCTGTCCCGGAGGGTGGACGGGGTCGACCTCTGCGCCGAAGACGCCCCGCGGATCTCGGAAGACCCCTGCGCCTTCGTCACCTGTGGCGCCGGGGGTCTCTGCCGGAACGTCGCCGACGGCGAGACCGGGCAGGTCGAGGCGGCCTGCGCCTGCGTGCCTGGCGCCACCGCCCGGACGACCTTCGACCCCATGGGCCGGCCGACGGTGATCTGCCAGGACCAGCGCATGTCCTTCCTGAACCCCGGGGACGTGACGGAAGACGGGGAGCGGCTTCCGGACCCCTGCGTCGGTTTCGACTGCGGCGAAGGCCGCTGCGTCGCGGTCAACATGACGCCCACCTGCGCCTGCGACCCGGGCTTCGTCGCCCGGGGAGAGGTGGTCGACGGCCAACGGGTCACCACCTGCGTCGCGCCGACCTCCCCGGTGCCGGACCGTTTTTATGACGGGCGGCTCCCGGGGCGGCCCGCGTCGCTGCCGGAGGGCCGGATCGTCGACGTGCCCGTCGTCGCCAGCCGGGCCCCCGCCGGCGGCGGCGCCAGCTGTGGCATCGGCTCGGCCGGGGATGGGGCAGCCGGTTGGAGCGTCGCCGGGCTGAGTCTCTTGACCCTCCTCGTGGCCGGAAGGGCCCGCCGGAGGCGCCGATAGCCCCTCGTCGCCGACGGTGCCGCCAGGCCCTGGGCTGGTTCCGGCCCCGGGCTCTGGCCGCGCTGCTGTGCGGCGCCGGGCTCTCGGGCGCGGCAAGCTGCGCCGAGGAGATCGAGGGGCCGACCGGGGGACCGCCCTTTTCCGACCCGCCCCCGGGCCGAGAGGTGGCGATGGCCCTCGGCACGGGGGTGAGCCGCTTCGAGCCCTTCGTCGACGGCGCCGAGCTTCCCCTGGATGCGGGGATCCAGGGGGGGTTCCACGTCTGGCTCTCGGTTCGGGTCGACGAGCTGCCGCCGGGTCCGTTTTTCTTCGACCTCGAGATGGCCCGGGTCGATGGGGGGATCCCGCCGGAAGGCTCCTCGCCCTTCCTGGTCTCCTTTCGGGAGCCCAACGGCGGTGGAGGCGACCTGCCGCCGGCGAGCGCCGAGCTCATCGGCTGGCCCGCCGCCTTCGCTCGGGCCTGGTGCTTCGTCGGGGAGGCGACCCGGGCGACCCTCCGCGTCGTCGAGGGGGATGGGGACGACTGGGCGGAAGCGGAACGGACCTTCATTCCGGTGGAGGGTGCCAGTCCCCTGCCCGACCGTCCCTGCTCCGGACTCGAGTAGCCGCCTTCGAATCTCCCGGGGAGCGGGGGCGTCGGGGTCGCTTCCGGCCGCCCCCGCATCGGGAAATAGTGCGGCATTTTCACGCACTTGGGCCTTCCCTACACCGCCCGACCGGTCGGAAAGGGAGCGGTTTCGTATCCCCCGGGTAACGGGTGTGCGCCGCCCGCGTTGCAGTCGTTTTCGTGCCAGCCGGAAATCGGGAGAATCTCAAGGCGATCGCCGTCCTATCGGTTCTACCTAACGTTTCGTTCGGCCCTCCGGGTGTGGTCAGGAGCCTTCTGCGTCTCCAGGATGCCGCGCGTTCGACGGTCCAAGGATGGGCCGCGACGGGAGAACGGGAGACTACCAATGACGACCAACGCGATTCGTGCGTTCGTCGCGACGCTGGGCTGCGCCCTCGTCGTGGCGGGCTGTGCCGAAGATGGTGAAGACGGCGCCCCCGGCGACCGTGGCCCCGCCGGGGAGCGCGGCGAGCAGGGTCCGCCTGGCGACGACGGCGCCCCCGGCGACCGTGGCCCCGCGGGCGAGGACGGGGAAGATGGGGAAGATGGGGAAGACGGCGAGGACCTCGTGCCCACCGGCCCGACCTTCGCCGACAACCCCCTCATCCTGAGCGACCCGGCCCTGACCGGCCCGACCGCGAACAGCGTCGCGGTGGTCTGGTACACGGAGTTCGAGGGCGACGGCCACAACCTCGTCTTCGGGGACGACCTCGACCAGGTGGTGGGCGCCACCACGACGAAGATGACCCGGCTGTTCGAGGATTCCAGCAGCCAGATCGTCGGCCGCCGGCGCCCGGACGTCACCCTGGAGCGGGACGTCTACCGCCACGAGGCGATCGCGACCGGCCTCACCCAGGGCGAGCGGGTGCCCTACTACGTCGAGACCACCGACGGCGACGTCACCTACCGGAGCGACACCTTCAGCCTCCAGCCGCTTCCCGCGGAGACCGACGGCGTGCGCTTCCTGCTGACCTCGGACCAGCAGAACCGGCGGATGTCCGCGGCCAACTTCCAGAAGGTCGTCGAGACCGTCGGCACCATCGACGGCGTGCTGTTCTCCGGCGACCTCGTCGACACCCCGAACCGGGCTTCGGAGTGGTTCGATCGGGACAACACGGACCGCCCCGCCTTCTACCCGGCGATGCAGGGGAACTTCCGGGAGCTCCACCCGGAACAGATCTACACCGGCGGTGAGATCCTGCAGAACGCTTGGCTCTTCGGCACCATCGGCAACCACGAGAGCCCCGGCAAGTTCGACCTCGGACTCTCCCTCGGGGCGATGGACCGCCACCCCCAGCCGCGCTGGTTCGCCGAGATCCGCTACGAGCAGCTCGCAGATGCCGGGGAGCTCCCCCCGGGCGTCGACCGGGAGCAGTGGATCGTCGACAACTCCTACGACCACATCACCTACTACGAGATGTGGAACCACCCGGAAAACGCCCCCGCGGGCGTCGAGCCGGAAAACTACTACTCGGTCCGGATCGGGAACACCTTCGTCATCTCGATGAACGTCTCCCGCGTCTGGCGGACCTGGAACAACAACGCCCGGGGCAAGTTCACGGAGAACCCCGCGGACCTGAACAACCCGCTGGAGTGGGGCTTCGGGGACATGTGGTTCCAGACCTACGAAGAGGGCTCGACCCAGTACAACTGGCTCGTCGACCAGCTGGCCAGCACCGCCGCGCAGACCGCGGACCACATCGTCGTCCTGGGTCACCAGACCATGTTCGGCCTGGGTGACAACGCGGTTCCGGTCATGGCGAACCGGCAGGCGACCCTCTACTTCGACACGGCGGCGGAAGGCGTCGCGGCGCTCATCGCCGATGGCTCGAACGACATCACCGACTCCGGCGTGCTCACCTACGAGCTCCCGACGGACTTCACCCGGGAGTTCTACGAGAGCAACATCATGCCGCTGGCCGATGCCGGGGCGATCACGGACATCGCCTACGAGTACCGGGTCACCGAGGACGTCTGGACCAACGACATCGAGCCGCTGCTCCTGACGAACAACGTCGACCTCGTCCACACCGGCCACTCCCACATCTGGAACCGGGCCGTGGTGAACAACAACAACCCCGGCCTCCGGGCGCTCAACTACATCGAGCCGTCGAACGTCGGGAACTGCTTCGGCGCGTCCTTCGGCGACTCCGTCCGGGTCTCCTGGACCAACTTCTACGACCCGAGCGGCACCCCCGACAATCCGGTCATCCGCGCCCTTCCGACCGGCCGCATCGGCCCCTGGGTGGCTTCCGACTACCCGCGGGTTGGCGACCCCCAGGGTCGGGAGATGGTCGCGCCGAACCGGTTCGACGCGATGGCGGAGTTCCTCGGCGCCGAGCCGGGCCTGCCGTACCTCTGCTCGAACGAGATCTCGGCCTTCACCATCGTGGACACCGGCGAGGGCACGGCGCGCAGCTACGCCTTCGACTTCCGCCGGCCGACGAGCGAGGTGGTCGAGTTCGACTGCTTCGCCCTCGACTCCACGGTCAGCCCCGACCCCTGTGGTCCCTGACCGACCCTCACCTCACCCAGTGTAACCGAACGAGGCCCGACCTGGCCCGCTCTTCGGAGCGGGTCGGGCCGGGCCTCGGCCTTTAAGGAAGCCGGGCTGCCGACCGCGAGGCCAGGGCAGCGCCCGGTCTGCCCTGCCTCGCGCCGGCGACGGGTTTCAGCCGACCATCTCGCCGATCGCTTCCCCGCTCTGCACGAAGAAGGCCTCGCCGTAGGTGTTCAAGAGGTCCAGCGCCCGGTCCATGTCGTCCTTCGTGTGTCCCCGGGTGACGTTGACCCGGAGCCGCTCCTCCCCCTGCTTGACGCCGGGATAGGTGATGGGGACGAAGAGAAACCCACTCTCCAGGAGGGCAACGTGCATGAAGAGCGCCTTCCGTTCGTCCCGGCACATCACCGGCATGATGTGGGTGTTCGAATCGCCCAGGTCGAAGCCCCGTTCGAGGAGCCCGTTCCGGAAGTAGGCCGACTTCTCGTGAAGCTCGGCAACCAGCGCCGGACCGTCTTCCTCGAGCATGTCGAGGATGGTCGAGGCGGCGGCGACGATGGGCACGGGCAGGCTCGCCGAGAACAGAAACGACCGGGCGTAGTGCTTGACGTGGTCGACCACCTCGGCGCTCCCCAGCAGGAGCCCCCCGATGCCGCCGAAGGTCTTCGAGAAGGTCGAGATGACGATCGGGACCCGCCCATGGAGACCGTATTTTTCGAGGATGCCCTTGCCGTGGGTCCCCAGGGTTCCGGTGCCGTGGGCGTCGTCGCAGAGCACCGGCGCATCGAATTTTTCGGCGACCTCGAGCAGCTCTTGAATGCGCGCCTCGTCCCCATCCAGGGAATAGATCCCCTCGATCAGGACCAGTGGATTCGGCCGTTCCCGGGTGCGCAGGATCCGGTCCAGGCTCCGGGGGCTGTTGTGGTTGAAGAAGCGAACCTCGGGCTGCCGTCCCGGCGTCCCCGCGGATAGAAACGTCCCATCCAGGATGCAGGCGTGGCTCAGGTTATCGAGGATGAGGGTGGTGTCCTTGTCCGCCAGGGACATGAGCGTCCCCACCATGGCCTGGTAGCCCGTGGTGAAGATCAGACACTTCTCGAAACCAAACCAATCGGCGAGGCGTTCCTCGAGCTCCACGTGGGCGGTGGTGGTCGCCTGCACCCGGCTCGACCCGAGTCCGGTGCTGAACCGGTCCACCGCCGCCTTCGCCGCTTCCTTGACCCGCGGGTGGTTGGTCAGGCCCAGGTAGTCGTTGGAGCTGAAGTTGACGATGGGCTTGCCCCGCACGGACGTGTGCAGGCCCCCCGACTCGAAGGGATGGAAGTACGGGTAGACCTGCTTTTCTCGGGCCTCCCGCACCCGGGCGAGCTCCCGGTGCGCCTTCTCCTCGACCCAGGAACGCGCCTGTCCCGGGCCCGCGGACGTCGGTCCGGCCGTCGTCGCCCCGTCGCCGCGTCCTTCATGGGTGTTTCCCTGTCGATTCGCCGGTGCCTGCATCACAGCCTCGTCGTTTTCTTCCATTCGCACTGCCGCCCGGACCTCGCGGGGAGTGGTCCCTCGCCGGGCATCGACGCCGAGCGTCGTCTCGTCGCCCGGATGCGCCGCGCCCCCTGCTCTAGGGCCGCCGGGCTTCGACGCACGCCGGGCCGTCGATCGTCACGGTCGCCGTCTTGGTCTCAATCGGGCCGCCGGAGGACGACGGCGGAAACGTTGCCGTAGAAGCCGACGGCATCCACCACCACGACCCGGGGGGCATCTTGGGTCCGCGACCGTCCCCGGACCAATGGACAGAGCGGTGCGCCGTCGAACCAAGCGAGGGCGGTCGCCATGCCCAGGGCGCCCCCGGCCCCGAAGGTCTCGCCGAAGACGGACTTTGGAGCCACCACGGGCACATCGAACTCGGAGAACAGCATCTCCAGGGCGGCGAGCTCTTCCCGGTCGATCCGGTGGAGCCCGCTCCGGGCGCAGCAGACCGCATCGACATCCCGGGGGTCTAGACCCGCGTCGTCGAGGGCCATTCGAATCGCCCGCCCGGTGGAACGATGAGACCCGTGGACCAGCTCGACCTCCTTGTCCGGGGCGTCGAAGGCGGTGCCGTAGCCGAGGATCTCCCCCACGACGGTGGCCCCGGCGGCGCGGGCCGCCTCGTGCCGTTCGACGGCGAAATAGGCCGCGCCCTCGCCGAAGTGGATCCCCCCCGCCTCGGACAGGGTCGGGTGCGCCCCATCCGCCACCACCCCGAGCTTGCGGAAGGCGAGGTAGAGGGAATCGCTGAGCACCTCGCCGCCGCCGACCAGGAAGGCGTCCGCCCGCTGGTGGCCGAGGTGCGTCTCCGCGGTCAGCACCGCATCGAGGGCGCCGCAGTTGCCGTCGACGATCGTCGTGTTGGGCCCCCGGAGGTCTTCCCAGATCGATACGTAACCGGCGGCGGCGTTGATGACCGTGTTCGGGAAGCGGGCCGGATTGATGTACGTCGGGTCCTCGAGCTCGGCGACCATGTGGAGCTCGGTGATGGCGTCGAGGGACCCGTAGGCCGTCGAGGAGCAGACCCCGACGGTGGTGGAATCGTAACGCGCGAAGGCTCCGTCGGCGTCCTTGATGCCGGCCTGGCCCAGGGCTTCTTTCCCGGCGCCGATCAAGAACTTGGTCAGCCGGTCCAGGTTTCGGTGACCCTTCACCCCGAGCACCCGTTTCGGGTCGAAGTCCCGCACCTCGGCCGCCCGGGGATGCGGGATCCGTTCCGGGTGGAGCACCGTCGGGGGCTCGGCGAAGGCGCGACGCCGCGCCGCCTCCGGGTCGTTCAGGGCGGCGCGGAAGGCGGACCATCCCGACCCGATCGGGCTCACCACCCCGACCCCCGTGATCGCGAGGGGGGTCACCCCTGACCCACCGTCTCCGGGAACACCCCGGGTCGGGCGAAGCAGGCGACGGCGTCGTAGCCGCCGAAGGCCAGGGCGTTGTTGAGGGTGACCTTGAACGGTCCCCGGAGCGGGTGGTCCGCCACCACGTCGACGTCGCAGGCCTCGTCGAGGTTCTTGTGGTGGACCGTCGGAGGTACGATGCCGTGCTCCAGGCTGAGCACACAGGCGATGGCCTCGATGGCGCTCGCCGCCCCCATGCAGTGGCCCAGGGCGCCCTTGTTCGAGGTCACCGGGACGCGCCGCTCGCCGAACACCTGCCGGATGACCTTCGATTCCACCGGGTCGTTGGCATGGGTCCCGGTCCCGTGGGCGTTGATGAAGTCGACGTCCTCGGGTCCGATTCCACTGGCCTGAAGCGCCCGCCGCATCGCGTGGAGGCTGCCTTCCCCCTCCGGATGAGGCCGGGTGATGTGGTGGGCGTCGCAGGCGAGGCCGTAGCCGCCGACCTCCGCCAGGGCGCGACCGCCTCGGCGCACCAGGTGTTCTTCCGATTCCAGGATGAGGATGCCCGCCCCTTCCCCGAGGAGGATGCCCTTCCGCTGGGCATCGAAGGGCTGACAGTGCGCCGGCGCCATGGCAGCCAGGCGGCAGAAGCCAGCGAACTGGAGCTTTTCGATGAGCTCGGCGGCCCCGGAGATCACGACATCGGCCCGGCCCGCCCGGATCTGATCCGCGGCGAACCCGATCGCATAGTTTCCCGCGGCGCAGGCCGCGGGCAGGGTCTGGACCATGCCCAGGGCGCCGAAGGCCCGAGCGACGTGGATGGGCAGCAGCGTCGTGCCGTACCGGGGGAGCTTGGCGATGGTGATCGCCTCGTCCCCCCGGTGGAACCAGGCGGCTTCGAGCTCTCCGAGGATGTTCGCCTCCCCCATCGTCGTTCCCAGGATGACGCTGGTCCGCTCCCCTCGAAGGGCCCCGTCCAGCAGGCCCGCATCCTCCGCCGCCATCCGAGCCGCGGCGACCGTCATCGCGGAGCAGCGCCCCATCCGGCGCGCCTCGACGGCGGTCAGGAAATCCCGAGCCCGAAAATCCTTCACCTCGCAGGCGACGTGGCGGCTCAGGCCGGAGGTATCGAACAAGGTGACCTCGGACTCTCCGGACCGACCGGAGACGAGGGCGTCCCAGAACGCCTCCCGGCCGAAGCCGAGGGAGCTGACCACACCAACCCCGGTGACGAACACGCGACGCGTCATCGGCGGCGCGGTCTATACCGCAGCGGATCGAAGGGGTGCAAGGCGAGGGGGGGATCGGCTAACCGGCCGATCGGCCAGGTTTTTTCCGGTGCTTACCTACCGGTTGGAAGGCCGCCGCGGCCGGTTGACACGCTGCGGCAACGCTCATAGGACAGCGCGCCATGCCGGTACCCCGCCACATCCCGGAGTCACCGACCCTGACGGAGGCCTTCGCCCGGATCCCCCGCCGGGAAGGCCGCGGGTTCCGCTTCGTCGGCGCGGACCGGAGCGAGCACTTCCACGACCACGCCGCGCTCTGGGAAGAGGCCCGGCGGCGGGCCTCCCTGCTCCGAGACCGGGCGGGGGTGACCGCCGGAGAGCGGGTGGCGCTGGTGATCCCGGACAACCGAGAGTTCGTCCTGACCTTCTTCGGAGCGGTCCTGGCGGGGGCGGTCCCGGTGCCGATCTTTCCCCGGGCGACCTTTCGGGCAATCGAAGGCTACGTGGACGTGCTGGCCCACATCACCAGCGCCTCGGACAGCCGGGTCCTGGTCTGCATGGAGCAGAACCGCAACGTCATCGACCACCTGGAGGCGCGGCCCGGGCTACCGCTGGAGAAGGTGCTGGTGGTCGAGGCGGACCTCCGGCGGGAGCACGCGCCGGAGACGCGGGTCCACGAAGCCCAACCGGAGGATCTCTGCTTCCTCCAGTTCACCAGCGGAAGCACCTCGAAGCCGAAGGGCGTGATGGTCACCCACGGCAACGTGATGGCGAACACCGGCGCGTTCCTGGGGCCCCACGGCCTCGACCGCACCGACGACGACTGCGCCCTGGCCTGGCTGCCCCTGTTCCACGACATGGGGCTCATCGGTTTCGTCCTGGGCACCCTGGCCCACGACATCAATACGGTTCTCTTCCCGACGCCGACCTTCGCCCGCACCCCCCGGCTCTGGCTCGAGCTGCTGTCGGCGCACCGGGCCACGATCACCTACGCGCCGAACTTCGGCTACCAGCTCGCGGTCAAGCGGGTACGGGACCGGGACCTCGAAACCCTGGACCTCTCCAGCATGCGGGTCGCTGGCTGTGGCGCCGAGCCGATCCGCGCCCGCACCCTCCAGGAGTTCGGGGAGCGGCTCGCCCCGACCGGCTTCGACCGCCGGGCCTTTCTGCCGAGCTACGGGATGGCGGAGTCGACGTTGGCGATCACCTTCCATCCCCGTGAGACGGAGATGGTGGTCGACCGCATCGATCCGGAAGCCATGCGCGCCGGCCACGCGCGCCCGACGGCGGCGGGGGACGTCGACGCCGGGACCGCTCTCGAGGTGGTCAGCTGCGGCGTCCCCTTCCCCGGACACGGACTACGGATCGTGACCGAAGCGGGGTCCGAAGCGGAAGAACGCCAGGTCGGGGAGATCCACATCCAGGGCCCGAGCGTGACCCAGGGCTATTTCCGGAACCCGGAGGCGACCGCCGCCGCCTTCACCGACGACGGCTGGTTCAAAACCGGCGACCTCGGGTACCTCGCGGATGGAACCCTCTTCGTCTGCGGTCGCGTCAAGGACCTGATCATCCTGAACGGCGCCAACCACTAC
>DAPKRP010000098.1:0-5158 GCA_031800515.1 Polyangiaceae bacterium LLY-WYZ-14_1
GGGGCGAGGGACTCGTCGTCGAGCTCCGCCGGGACGCAGAGAAACTGGTAGACCCGGTCGCCCCCGGGGGCCCCGGCGACCACCTCGGCCCGGGGCTCGACGCCGAAGGCGCTCGGCACGGCGAGCACCTCCCGGCCGATCTCCTCGCCGCCGTTCGGGGAAGAGTCGACGAGGAGCTGGCCTTCCTGGCCGCTCGGACCGCCGTCCCCCCCGAGGAAGACGTAGACCGCCCCGGAGTTCGCGGCGCCGTCGACATCGCTCAGGGGCGCCCCGACCAGCAGGTCGGAGACCCCGTCCGCGTCCACGTCGCCCACGGCGAGGGCGTCGCCGAAGCCGTTGTCCTCGCAGGCGACCTCGTCGAGCTCCGGACAGGACAAGGGTTGCTCCGACGTCTCCCAGCCCTGGCAGGCGTCCACCCCGTTCTCCGGAAGACCGTCCCCTGGATAGACCCAGACCGTCTCCCCGCGGTCGTTCGCATCGGCGTCGCCGCCGACGACGAGCTCCGGGCGCCCGTCCCCGTCGAGGTCGCCGAAGGCGAGGGCCTGGCCGAAGCCGGCCCCCTCCGCCCCGTCCGGCGGCTCCAGACAGGCCCGGAGCTCGGCGCCGTCCTCGTCCAGGAAGAACACCAGCACCTGGGGCGAAAGGGAGGCGTTTCCGGCGGCCCAGGCGGCGACCAGGGCCTCGTCGCCGCTGCCCAGGCTCGTCGCGGCCACCTCGGCGCCGAGGCGGCTACCGGCTTCGATCACGCCCTCCGGCAGGGAGAACCGAAAGACCTCCCCGTCGTCCTGGGACCGGTAGACCGCCCCGGCCTCCTCGTCGGCGCCCGGGGCGCCGAGGATGGCGACGCCGAGGGGTGCGACCCCGGCGAGGCCGGAGCCGAGGGCGGCGGCGCTCGCCCCGAGCTCCAGGCCCTGGAGGGCGCCGTCGGCGGAGAAGAACTCGCCCCGTTCCCGCACCGCCGGGGCCGCGC
The DNA here is from genome assembly GCA_031800515.1 of Polyangiaceae bacterium LLY-WYZ-14_1. Classification (GTDB taxonomy): domain Bacteria; phylum Myxococcota_A; class Polyangia; order Polyangiales; family DAPKRP01; genus DAPKRP01. The sequence goes on from DAPKRP010000098.1 coordinate 971, forward strand.
AGGAGACCTCGAAGCCGCCGATCTCCGGCACCGTGGCGAGGAAGCAGACCCGGAAGGGCCCATCCGGGTCGTCGGCCCGCCAGAGCGGGATCCCCACCAGGTCGAAGCCGGTGCTCGCCGGGCAGTCGCCGGAGGTCTTGCAGAGCTCCGTCAGGCTCTCGAAGCTCCAGGCGCCCCCATCCCAGCCCGCGTAGGTGACCAGGGGCGTATCCGCCCCGGCGGAGACGAGGACCTGGGAGACCTCCTGGTCGAAGAAGGGTCCCGTCGTGTAGGCCATCACCCCGCCGAAGCCGTTGGCGCGGTAGTCGTCGGGCTCGTCCGTGACCCGGGTCGGGGCGTCCGCCTGGAAGTCGTCGAAGATGGTCCAGTTGCAGCCCCCGAGCCCGAGACCCAGGGCCAGGAAGGCTCCGAGTAGTCCTGCCCGGAACTTCGGTCCGGGAACCCGGCGAAGACCGGGCGCCGCAGCCCCGGCGACCGCGCGCTTGCCCACATCCATGTCGTTGCCTCCGGACCGCATCAGAAGGACACCCGCAGGGTCGCCCCGCCGCCCCCGGCGACGGGGTCGACGGTGGGGAAGAGCGCCCAGTCCCGGGGTTCGAGCTGGACGCCTTCCGAATCCGGGAGGTCGTCCTTGACGAAGTAGTAGATCGACAGAATCCCGAGGACCGCACCGACCCCGTAGGCGGCGTTGGCGCCGATGGCGAAGAAGCGGCCCTCCGTGATCCGGCCGTCGTCATTGGCCAGCAGCCCTCGGTCGAGGGCCCCGTCGAGCTCGCTCTCCCGGTCGTTCGCCAGCAGACCCAGGGCGATGCCCCCGCCGACGAAGGCCGCGGCCACCACCGCCGTCGCCCAGGCTCCCCCCCGGCTCGGCGCCGGGCGGAGCCGCACGCGAACCGGCGTCTCCTGCCCGCGCTGGATGTCGACCTCTTCCTCCCAGGCCTTCATCCCGTCCGCCTCGATCTTCACCTTCCGCACCCCGGCGTCGACGTCCCCCTGGAACGGCGTGACCCCGACCTGTTCGCCGTCCACCAGGACGCGAGCGCCGCGCACGTTCGAGACCACCCGGAGCCGGCCGTAGCTCACCCGTTCCAGATCGATGACCAGGGGGGGATCGTCTCCACCGATCTCGAGCTCGATGTCCTGCTCGATGGTCTCGTAGCCCGGCTTTTCGATCCACAGGTGATGGCCGCCGGTGGGGAGCTGGAGCCCGACCGGGGTGACGCCGTAGGCGCCGATCTCCCGGTCGTCGACGTAGACGGAGGCCCCGGGCGGCGTGGTGGTGATCTGGCGGTAGCCGAGGAACTGGCCTTGGCTCATCTCGACGATGATCACGTAGACGCGCCCGGGTCGAATCCGGATCGTGTCCTCGACGGTCCGGAAGTCCGGGTGCTCGACGGTCACCTTGAAGCGCCCCTCGTCCAAGGTGTGGGCGAAGGGAGCCGCTCCCGAGGCCACCACCTGGGAGGTTTGCTTCAGGGTGACCTGGGCGCCCTCCGGGTTGGTCCGGATGCTGAGGAGGGACTTCATGTCCTCGGCGCGCCCCCGGGCGGCGGGACGCGACCGTCCCTCGGGCTCCGCCGCGGCGGCCCCCGTCCCCCCGCTGGCGGCGGTGCCCGGGCCCGTCGCCCCGGTCGCCCCCTCGGCCGACTGCCCCGTCTCCGGGGTGGCCGCCGCCGCCGTCGCCTCCGCCTCCCGGAGGCTCGCCCGGAGCTCCCGCACCTTGCTGCGGACCTCCGACGCGTCCGAGGCCCCGGGCTCCCGGTCGAGATACTGGGCGTAGAAGGCGAGCGCCTCGTCGTCTTCTCCGGCCTTCTCGTAGGCGATCGCCGCGTTGTAGAGGAACGCGCTGAAGGCCTGGGCCTCGTAGGCTCGCTTGAACTCCTCCGCCGCCTCGAGGAAGCGGGACTGGATGTAGAGCTCCTGGCCGCGCTCCATGTGCTCTTTGGCCCGCTCGAGGCCCGCCCGACCCTCGTCGTCGGCGTCCCCGGACGCGGCCTCGGCGGTCGCCGGCGAGCCGTCTCCGCCCCGCTCCCCGTCGCCGCCCTGGGCCCGGGCGACCTCCGCCGGCAGGACGCAGAGGCCCAGCGCCGCCGCGATCACGGCCCCGGCCGTCCAGCTACACCGTGACGTTTTACTCATGCTGCCCTCGCCTCCTATCGCGGCCCGACATTCCCCGCCCCCCGCCCCGGGGTCAAGCGTCGGATCGCACCTTCGTTGCCGTTACCGGGTCCGAGCGTAGAGAGGTTCGTCATGGACGCGTCCCATACCCCTGCCGTCCTACGGGGGCGGGCGGGGAAGCTTCTCTCCTCCGCAGCCTTGGCGGTCCTGCTCGCCCTGGCGGTCTCCCAGTGGCAGGCGGTGGGTGGCCTTCCCCAGGGGACACCGGCGCCCCCCCTGGCCGCCGAGCTCACGGACGGTACCGCCCTCCGCCTCGGCCCCGGTGCCGCCGCCGGCGATCCGCCGGTGACGGTGGTCAGCTTCTGGGCCAGCTGGTGCGGGGCGTGCCGCCGGGAGACCCCCGCCCTGAACGCGGTCCACGCCGCGCTGCGGGAGCGCCAGGCCGGCCGGGTGGTGGGGCTGAACGTCGAGGGCACGCCCCTCCGGGAGCTCGCGCCCCTCGCCCGACGGGTGGGGGCGGCCTTCCCGGTGGGGACCGCCGACGACGCGCTCCTCGACGCCTGGGCGGTGGAACGGTTGCCGACGACCTACGTCGTCGCCCGGGACGGTCGCATCCAGGCGACCTTCGTCGGCCCCGTCGGCGCCGATCGCCTGGAGGCGGCCGTCGCCCGGGCCCGTCGCCAGTAACCCTGCCCGGAAGCTCCGGCCGGGTTTGACAGGGGTCGGGCCACGTGGTTGTGAGGGCGCGAGATGTCTCTCGGTTTCGTCTGGCTCCAGGCCGCCGCCCCGGCCTCCGGCGAACCCCTCGACCCCCTGGCGCTGGTCCTCGAGGCCTCCCCGGTGGTGAAGGGGGTGATGATCCTGCTGGTGCTGATGAGCGTCGCCTGCTGGTTCATCATCGGCGCCAAGCTCGTCCAGCTGGCCCGGGCCGCCGGCCAGAGCCGCCGCTTCCTCGAGACCTTCTGGCGAAGCGAAGGCGCCTCGGCGCGCTGGAACGCGGAACGCCTGGAAGGCGTCTACGCCCACCTCTCCCGCTTCACGGGCTCCCCGATCGCCGCCGTCTTCAAGGCCGGCTACGTCGAGCTCGCCCGGCTGGCGGAAGAAGACCCGGAGGGGCGGCGCCCGACCTTGGACCTGGACAACGTGGAACGGGCTCTCCGCCGGGCGAACACCGCGGAGACCACCGCGATGGAGGCGCTGCTCCCGGTGCTGGCCACCACCGGCGCCACCGCCCCCTTCATCGGACTGTTCGGGACGGTCTGGGGGATCATGAACTCCTTCATCAACATCGGCGCCCAGCAGAACGCGTCCCTCGACGTGGTGGCCCCGGGCATTGCCGAAGCGCTCATCGCCACCGCCATCGGCCTGGTGGCGGCGATCCCCGCGGTGATGGCCTACAACTATTTCATCCGGCGGCTTCGCATCATCGAATCCGAGATGGCGGCGTTCTCGAGCGACTACCTCAACATCGTCCGCCGCTACTTCCTCACCGACTAGCCGAGACGGCGACCCCATGGGCATCGGAGGCATCGACCAGGGAGGACGCGGGGGGCAGCTCAGCGAGATCAACGTGACCCCGTTGGTCGACGTGATGCTGGTGCTGCTGATCATCTTCATGGTCTCGGCGCCCCTCATCAGCACCGGCCTGGACGTCAACCTGCCCTCGGCCCGCGCACCCCGGATCGCCATCGACGAGGAGATGCCCCTGATCACCGTCACCCGGGACCGGGCGGTCTACCTCGGCGAGGAAGAGGTCGGCTACGAGGGCCTGCCGGAGGCCCTGCGCCGGAACCAGAAGGTGCAGGAAGGGGGCGAGGTGTTCCTGCAGGCGGACGCCGAGGTGCCCTACGGCTTCGTCGTCCAGGTCCTGGCGGTCGTCCGGGAGACGGGCATCGCCAAGTTCGGGCTGGTCACCGATCCGACGAGCTCCGAATGAGCGGCGGCCCCCCGGACGGTCCCGAGGGCGGCGACGGCCCCGGGGACGACGACCTCGCCCGCCCGAGCCACACCCACTTCGACCGGGTCTCCGGGGGCTTCGCCACCGGCTTCGGGGCCGAGGAGACCTTCGGG
>DAPKRP010000099.1:0-4621 GCA_031800515.1 Polyangiaceae bacterium LLY-WYZ-14_1
TTCGGATCAACAGGGGCTCGGGGCCCTTTCCTCCGGGGGACCGGTCTCCGGACACCCGGTCGGTCGACCCGCGGTTCATGGGCCCTGCCCCGGACCCCGGGGCCCGCTCCCGGCGAGGTCCGCTCGACAACACGGGAACCCCGGCCCGGGCGAGGGCGGCCCGGGCCTCCCGAAAGCGCCGGGCCTCGGTCAGCCCGAAGACGAAACCGAGATCTCGCTCCAGGGGATCCTCGGAGGGTCCGGGGGGCCGGAAGGCGCGCGCGTCGGGGAAGAGCACCCGGACCTGATGGCCGTGGGTGCGGAGGAGCTTGGCGGCGGAGACCAGTGGCTCGAAGTCCACGACCCCGTCGAAGTCGGTGACCAACAGCACCTGCTGGCCCCCTCGCCGGCTCTCGGCGACGCGCCGGAGGGCGCCCGCCAGGGTCGGACCCTTGGCGCCATCCCGAGGCTCGACCCGGTGCGGCACCGGGATCCCCCGCACCCGGCAGAATCGACGGAGGGCGACGGAATCGGGGCTGGAAGCGACGGGAGGCGGGCCGGAATCGTCGCCCTGTTCCTCGAGGCTCCGGCGCACGTGCTTGACCAGGCCCCGGAGGTCCCAGCGGCTGGCGCGCTCCTCGGACCCGCCGGCGCCAGAGGCGCTTCGCGCGGGACCCCGGGCGAAGTCGATGCCGTCCTGGTTACGCACGTAGCGGCCGACCAGCTCGGCGAGCTCCAGATCGTCGACCTCGGTGAGGTCCTCGTCGACGACCTCCGTCGCGGCGACCAGGGCATCGTAGATGCGGATCATCTGCCCGGCGTCGTCCCGGGGAGGGATCCAGGCGAGCACCCGGTCATCGATGGTGGCGAGGCCGACGACGTCCCCCCCGAGGAGACCGCGCCGGCATTCGAAGGCGGCGACGTCGAGGGCGTAGTCGATCTTCCGCGCCCCCAGCGGACCGCCGCGCATGGAGCCGGTCACGTCCACCAGGACGACGTGCACCTCCTGGACCTCCCGCTCGACCTCCCGAACCACCAGCTTCCCGAGGCGCGCCGAGGCCTTCCAGGCGATGGCCCGGTAGGGGTCCCCGGGCTTCCGCTCCCGGAGCTCGTAGAAGGCGCTTCCTCCGCCCCGTCGAAGGCGGGAGGCCCGGCCGCTTCGGTCGACGGGTAGGTCGCTCGCCACCCGGAGCGTCGCCCCACGGCTCGCCGCGGCCCGGGGCAGCACCTTGATGGCGAGGGGATTCGGGAAGTAGAGGGGCACGGTGTAGAGCCCGAGGGCTCCCCGGAGCCGCACGGCGAGGCCGTGGAGCACGATGCGTCCGACGGCGTCCCCGGCGAGGCAGAAGGCGAACTCGGTTCGCGCCCGGGGGCGCACCTGAAGAGGCGGTAGGCCCCTCCCGAAACCCCCGTCGGAGGCGGCGTCGAGCCGGGGCATGGCGTCCCGGCCGCCGGGGCCGGGCACCAGGCGGGCGCCTGCGGCGAGGAGGGGCTCGAGGCCTTCGAGCCAGAGGGTGCGTTCCCCCCGGTGTCGAACGTAACAGCGGACGGTCAGGGGGACTCCGGGAACCGCCGCGGTCGGCCCGGTCCCCGGATCCCCATGGCCGAGCCACCAGGCGAACTCGAGGCGTTCCCGGCGGACCCGCCGGCCTACCGGAAAGGTGGCGGCGAGGCTTCCCGCGAGCACCAGGAGCCCCGTGCCCCCGAGGGAGATGACCAGCTCGGAACGGCCGAGGACCCCGAGCACCAGGGCGAGGGCGCTCCCGAGGAAGGCGGCGACCGCCCGCTCGGTGGGAAGCGGGAGCATCCGCCGGTCAGCGCCCTCCGCGGGGAGGCACCTGGTCGAGGGCCTGCCAGATGACCTGTTCCGCCCGGGCCCCTTCGATCTCCGCCTCGGCGGTCAGGACGAGGCGATGGGCGAGGGCGTGGACGGCGAGGGCTTTGACGTCGTCCGGGAGCACGAACGGCCGCCCGACGAGGAGCGCTCGAGCGCGGGCGGCCTGGATCAGGGCGAGGGCGGCCCGGGGAGAGGCGCCGAGGGCGATCCGCGCGTGGTCTCGGGTGAAGCGAGCCAGACGCACCACGTAATCGAGCACCTCGTCCTCGACGTGGATGGTCGTCACCAACTGCTGCGCCCGGCGGATGTCCTGGGGCGACAGGTGCGGGGTGACCTGGGCGGGCGCGCCGAGGAATCGCCGGAGGATCTGGCGCTCGTCCTCCTCGCTCGGGTAGCCGATCACGAGGCGCACGAGGAACCGGTCGATCTGCGCCTCCGGCAGGGGGTAGGTGCCCGCCTGCTCCACCGGGTTCTGGGTGGCCAGGACGATGAAGGGGTCGGGCAGCGCCCGGGTCTCCCCTTCGATGGTGGTCTGCTGCTCCTGCATCGCCTCGAGGAGGGCCGACTGGGTCTTCGCCGGCGCCCGGTTGATCTCGTCCCCGAGCACCACGTTGGCGAAGATGGGCCCCTCCCGGAGCTCGAAGGTGCCGTCCCGGGGGGACAGGACGTAGGTGCCGGTGATGTCGGCGGGGAGTAGATCCGGGGTGAACTGGATCCGTCGGAAGGTGATGCCGAGGGTGGCGGCGAAGGCCTTCACCAACGTGGTCTTGGCGACCCCGGGCACGCCTTCGAGGAGCACGTGGCCCTGGGCGAGGAGGGCGACGAGGAGGAGCTCCGGGACGTCCCGGGGGCCGACGTACACCCGCTGCACGTCGTCGACCACCCGCTGGCACCGGTCGGTGATCTCCGCCAGGAGGTCGTTCTGAGCCGGCTCTCTCATTCCGGTCGCCGCCCTTCCTCGAGCCGCGCGAGGGCCCTCCGGGACCGGCGCACCATCGCATGGAAGCGGGAGGACGCCACCTTGGGGGCAGACGGTGGCAGGTCCTCCCGCCGGTCGAGCTCGTCGAGCTCGGTCAGCAGTCGGCGGAGGTCGGCGGCGTCCGCGTCGGTGAAGCCGGGGCGAGCCCGGGCGGCGGCGAGCACGTCGTCCAGGCGGTGGCTTCCGGTGAGCCCGAGGCGGTGGAGCACGGCCCGCTCGAGCTCGCCCTTCAGGGTCAGCAGGGCGGCGAGGCGACCCGGGGCCCCGCCATCTCGATGGGCGGCGACCCGGCCGGCGAATCCACCGCCGCCAGGGCTCCCGGGAAACATCGCCGACGCCCGGTAGGGGGAGCGGCGGGGGAGCGTGGTGCCCCCCAGGACGAGGAGCAGGGCGGCGAGCATCATCGACCCCACCCAGAGGGCCACCGGGGGCAGGTCCGAGCGGGCGACCTCGGCGAGCCAGCTGCCCAGGGCGGCCACCGGGTCGCCGGGTCGGGCGCCCCGTCCCTCGAGGACGAATCCGCCGGCGAGATAGCGCACCCGCTCCGCGCCGCCCGCGACCAGGTAGGTGAGGGCGTTGTCGGCGAGCCGCTGATTCCCCGGAAACACCATCATGTTGTCGATGAGCACGCTCGGGTCGGACAGGGCGACCAGGCGCCCCGGTCCCACGGCGCCGGTCAAGAGGAGCGCCGAGCCGTCGCCGAAGGCCAGCAGGGGCTCGAGGGCCCGGTGCCGGAGGGCGGAGGGATGGTTGGCGACCACCTGGGCGACGCCATCCGTCAGGGCGTGGCGCACCTCCGGCCGCGCCAGGGGGAAGGCGGGCCGCCCCCGCAGCCGAGGGCTCGCTTGGGCGTCCGGGGGCGCCCGGCGGATCTCGTAGCGGGAGAGCAGGGCGTCTCCGGTGCCGAAGTCATCGGCGAGGAGCACCCGTCCCCCCCGGCGAAGAAAGGCGGCCAGGCTGTCGACGGGAAGGGGACGGGTCGGGTGCACCAGGAAGAGGGCCGTCTCCGGTCCGAGATCGTCCACGTCCAACCGAACCGCCGCCTCGAGGGCGATCCCGAGCTCCTCGGCGCGCTCGCCGAGCCGACTGGCCGAATTCCACGAGGTCTCATCCAACGAGAAATCAGTGGACGGCTGCGCCCGCGCCGGTCCCAGGACCGTCCCGAGAAGGCCACAGACCAGCAACACCGTGACCAACCGGCAGGGATTCCGCGTCGGTGCGATCGAAACGTCCGGGCTCGGTGGGGGATAGGGCCTGGTCAACACCGTCTCGGCGCCCAAGGTTGTGGGTGGCACCGCCGTTGCAACTGTGAGAGACCCAAGGCGACCGAACGTGCCGAGGAGACCGCGCATGCTGCCTCCCTTCATCATCGAGCAGATCCGCCGCCGCGAGCAGGAAGAACGGGAACGGGACCAGGACCAGCGGCCCGTCCTCGAGCTGCCTCTCCCCATGCCCTCCCAGAGCGTACCCCACGGCGAAGACCGTCCATCGGAAGAGCCGGAGCGCGGCGTGGTGATCATCGACCTCCTGGGCTGAATCAGCCCCGGCTGACCTCGCTCCAGCTCCGGGCGAGCTCGTCGACGCCGAAACGCTCTCCATCGGCGGCGAAGGCGCCGGTCGCCTCCCGGGACCGGATGCCATAGACGCGGGTACCAGCGACCCCGATGGCCTCGCCGGTCCCCTCCCGAGCCGCGTCCGACAGCAGATAGACCACCACCGGCACCAGGTGCTCCGGGCCCAGGCTCTCCGGCTGGATGCCCTGGAAGGTTGGAAGGGCCTCCGTGGCGCGGGTCCGGGCCGTCGGCACCAGGGCGTTGACGCGGATC
>DAPKRP010000100.1:0-3879 GCA_031800515.1 Polyangiaceae bacterium LLY-WYZ-14_1
CCGGCGGGCGAGGGTCAGGGCGGCTCGGAACATCTCGTCCGCCAGGCCGACCTGCTCCGGGTCGGGCACCGCCCGCTGCCCCCGGCTCACCACGACCTGGGAGTCGGAGATGCGGAGCGCCTGGTCCCGCCAGCGGCTCACCACCCGCCCCGTCGGCGGGTCGACCAACCAGGCGCGCAGGGTCAGCTGGGCGGAGGGTCGCTCGGCATAGGCCTCTTCCTGGGCCACGGCGCAGCCGGTCCAGGAGCAGCGCTGAGAACGCACCTCCCAGGTGCGGGGCACCTGGGCCGGCCGGACGTCGACCCGGAGCACCAGGATCCCGGTGCGCGCCGGGAGGGCGCCCGCCCGGGCGGCCTGGACCAGCTCGGCCACCGGCCGGTCGGCGACGACCACCGAGCGGCGGATCCGGAGCTCTCGGGTCAAGGCCTCGACGACGACGTTCGCCGGGAACCGGTCCAGGCCGGCGATGACCACGTGTCGGAAGGCCCAGACCGGGACGACCCCGGACCGGGCGGCACGGACGTCGACGGTCCGGAAGCCCGCCCCGGGGCCGGCGCACCCGCCCCCCAGGAGCAGGGGCGAAGCGCTCGCCAGTAGGAGGAGCCAAGCCCAGATCGCTTCCCGCCGTCGGGGTCGCCCTCCCATGGGACGCCGGGCTCAGCTCGGCTGCTTCACCATGCGGAGATAGGGCAGGGGCGCCTCCCAGCCTTCGGGATACTTTTCCTTGGCCTCGTCGTCCTTGACCGAGGGGACGATGATGACCTTCTCCCCCGCCTTCCAGTTCGCCGGGGTGGCCACCTTGTGCTGGGCGGTGAGCTGGAGCGATTCCAGAATGCGAAGCAGCTCGTCGAAGTTGCGGCCCGTCGTCATCGGGTAGGTCAGCATCGCTTTGACCTTCTTGTCCGGTCCGATGAAGAAGACGGAGCGCACGGTGGCGTTATCGGCGGCGGTCCGGCCTTCCGACTTATCCTCGTAGGCGTTCGGATGGATCATGTCGTAGGCGTTGGAGATCTCCAGGGTTTCGTCCCCGATGAGGGGGTAGTTCGGGCCCTGCCCCTGGGAGCTTTCGATGTCCTTGGACCACTTCACGTGGTCGTCGACGGAGTCGACGCTCAGCCCGATCACCTTGCAGTTCCGCTTGGCGAATTCGTCCTTCATCTTGGCCGCGGTGCCGAGCTCCGTCGTGCAGACGGGAGTGAAGTCCTTGGGGTGCGAGAAAAACAGGGCCCAGCCGTCGCCGATCCACTCGTGAAAGTCGATCTCACCTTCGGTGGTCTTGGCCTTGAAGTTGGGGGCGGTATCTCCGATGCGAAGTGCCATCTTTCGTGCTCCTTTGGGCAGTGAGTCAGCGAGGGGCGCGGCCCGCCCTGGGGCCGGAGGCCAGGGTCGTCGACGGGCTCGAGACCGATCCGGCGGGCCACCCAGGGAACATGCACCGGCCTGGTACGCGAGGGGAACCTGCCAGGGCTCCCCGGTGTGCGCCATCCCGGTGACGAAGCGGGCCGGCGCCGGCCGTAGCCAGGTCGCGGGGGGACCGGGGGTTCCCCCGGCGCGACCCACACCCTAGGCCCGGTGCATGACCGACGACGCCTCGCCCGTTCATCTCGTCTTCGGTGGCACCGGCGGCATCGGCGCGGAGCTCGCCCGCCAGCTCCACGCCCGCCGGGCCCGTTTGATGCTGGTCGCCCGGGGCGAAGACCGTCTCAAGGCGCTGGCCCAGGAGCTCGACGTCCCCTGGACGACGGGGGACGCCCGGGAGCCGGACGACGTCCAGGCCGCCGTCGATGCGACGGTGGAACGCTTCGGACGCGTCGATGGCATCGCGAACCTGGTCGGGTCCGTGCTGCTCAAGCCGGCCCACCTCACCACGCCGGAAGAGCTCGCGGAGACCATCGCCCTGAACCTGACCAGCGCCTTCAACGTCGTTCGGTCCGGGACCAAGGCGATGATGCGCCAGGGGGGCTCCATCGTGCTGATGGCCACCGCCGCGGCCCGGACCGGGCTGCCGAATCACGAGGGGATCGCCGCCGCGAAGGGGGGCGTTCTCGGCCTGACGCTGGCGGCCGCGGCGACCTACGCGTCGAAGCGGATCCGGATCAACGCCGTCGCCCCGGGCCTGGTGGAGACGCCGTTGACCGAGCGCATCGTACAGAACGAGACCTCCCGGAAGGCGAGCCTCGACATGCACCCCCTGGGACGCCTCGGCCGCCCGGAGGACATCGCCCCCACCATCGCCTGGCTCCTCGGCGACGAAAGCCGATGGGTCACCGGGCAGACCATCGGTCTGGACGGCGGGGTGAGCACCGTGCGCCCCCGCTGAGCCCCGCCCGGAAGGGCAGGGCCACGGGGCTGGGCCGGCCGCCGAGCTCGGGGCTAAGGTCCCGCGGCCATGAGCATCCTTTTCTTCGGTCTCCCTTCGGCCGCCCGGAGCGGCCGGGCCCTCCCCGTCGACCGGACGGCCGGCGTTGACCGGTCGACCCGGTTCGCTGCTGGCCTGGCCCCACTTCTCGCTCTGCTGGTCGCCTGCGGCGGCCCACCGGGGCCCGCCGGGCCCACCAACGCCCTCCCCGGCGACGGCGCTCCCCGCCTCGACGATGACGACATCCGTACCATCGCGGCCCCGGTCGTCGACGGGGAATGGTCCGCCGGGCTCGCGATCGGCCTGGTGCAGCGCGGGGACGTCCGGTTCGTCGGCCTGGGGACGACGGGGAATGGGGACGACGCCCCGCCGCCGGATGAGGACACCCGCTTCGAGGTCGGCTCGGTGACCAAAGTGCTGACGGCCTTGCTCTTCGCGGCGATGGTCCACGACGGCGAGGTGCTCGAAGACGAGACCCTGGACGAAGTGCTCGCCGGGGTCACGCTCCCGGACGCTTCCGCGGCGGCGGATGCCGAGGGGTCCGGGGCGATGCCCCCGGCGGTGGCGGCGCGCACCCTGAGCGCCCTGGCCACCCACACCTCCGGGCTCCCCCGCCTGCCCGCCGATTTCGACCCCGCGGACCCGGAGGATCCCTACGCCGGGATCGACCGGGCGGCGCTCTGGCGCAGCCTGGCTTCCGTCGCCCCGGCCCCGGAGGGCACCTATCTCTACAGCAACCTCGGGATGGCCGTCCTCGGGCAAGCCCTGGCGCTCCATCTCGGCCGGGATTTCGGAGACGCCCTCACCCAGCGCGTCCTCGCGCCCCTGGACCTCGATGACGGCTCCATCCGCATCGCCGCGGCTCCCGGCGCTGGCGGAGACGCCCCGGGGGACAGCAGCGCGGGCGGCCCGTCGGGCGTAGACGCCCAGGGTCACTTCGAGGTCGGGCTGCCGACCTCTCCCTGGCACTTCGACGCCTACGCCCCCGCCGGCGGCGCCCGGGCGTCCCTGCGCGGCCTCGTGGCACTGGTGAAGGCGCATCTTCACCCGGAGCGCCATGGTCCCTTCGGAGACGTCCTCGAGAGCGTCCAGCGGCCGCGCCATCGCCTCCCGCCTTCCGCGGGCGTCTCCCCGGAGGGCGCGATCGCGCTCGGCTGGCACGTCGACCAGGACGGGGTGGTCTGGCACAACGGCCAGACCGGCGGCTTCCACGCCTTCGTCGGGCTCGACCGGGCGCGGACCCTCGGCGTCGTCGTGCTGGCGAACACCGCTGCCCCCATCGTCGACGAGCTCGGCCGCGTGCTGCTCCGGGCGGCAGCCGGGGAGTCCGTCGCCCTTCAGGCGCCCGCCCCCGCCGAGGTCTCCGAGGCCACCCTGGAGCGCTACGTCGGGCGCTACCGCCTGGGAGAGGGCCTGGTCGCGGAGGTCACCCGGGCGGGCGACCGGCTGTTCCTCCAGGCGACCGGTCAGCCGAAGGTCCGGCTCTGGCCACGCTCGGACCGCGCCTTCGTCCTGCGGGT
>DAPKRP010000101.1:0-2224 GCA_031800515.1 Polyangiaceae bacterium LLY-WYZ-14_1
CGGAGTCGACGTGGCCTCCGCGGTCCGGGCCTGCGCCCCCGCCGGCGCGCCCCCCGGCGCTTCGGCCCGGTCCCCGCTTCCCTCCGCGCCTCCATCCTCCGGCCCGGGAGCCGAGGCGCCACCGCCCTCGGCTGCGCCCGCCGCATCGGAGGTCGCCTTCGCCTTCGCATCGAGCTCGCAGAGGACGTCGCCGACGGCGACCATGTCCCCGACCTGGGCCACGATCTTGGTCACCACGCCCCCCTCCGGGGCCGGGACCTCGCTGTCCGCCTTGTCGGTGAGGATCTCCACCAGGGGATCGTCTTTGCTGACCGACTGGCCCTCGGTCACGAGCCACTTGCCGATCTCTCCCTCGGCCACGCTTTCGCCGAGGGACGGCATGGTCACGGTCGTCGCCATTGGTTTGGAGCCTCCATCGAGCGAGCCGCGTTCTATCGCCCGACCGCCCGGGTCGCAATCGCGGTGGAAAGAACGGGCCGTCGGCGCCGCGGGCCGGCGGACCGGCCCGTCGACCGGTGGTAGGCCTCCGCGCATGGCCGACCTCGAAGAGCGGGCCCTGCGCCGGGACAAAGGCTTCGTCGTCCGACTCGTTCTCGGGCTCATCGCCGGAACCGTGTTCGGGCTGTTCGTCTACGGACAGCTGACCGGGGAGCGCTTCGCCGGCTGCGCCGGGGCGGCGGCCATCGGGGACGAGGCCGCGGGCGACGGCTCCCCGTGAGAGAGGGTGTTGAGGAATCCGTCGGAGCCCTCGGGGGGCGAATATGGCCCGTCTTGGGTTATCCTCCGCTTCGACATGCTCGAACAGCTCGACCGGAACGACCGGCTGCGTTTGATGAAGTTCGTCTGCTCCTTCGCCTGGGCGGACCTCCAGGTGGACGAGGCGGAGCGCGGCTTCGTCGGTCGCCTGATCGAGCAGCTCGACCTCGACGAAGAGGAACGACAACAGGTGGCGGAATGGCTCGAAGTGCCGCCCCGGCCGGAAGAGCTCGACCCCTCGGAGATCCCGCGCTCCCACCGGGAGCTGTTCCTGGAAGCGGTACGAGACGTCATCGAAGTGGACGGCCGCATCGCCGACAGCGAGGTCGAGAACTTCGACCTGCTGGCCCAGCTGATCAGCGACTGAGGTGGTGATGACGGGATCCGACGACGACGACGCCTCCCGGGCGACGGGCGGGGGCGCCGTGGGCGGTACCCTGGACGACCTCGGCCAGGTCGTCGGGGAGCTCGGAGGACAGCGGGTGCTGTTCCTGACCGACCCCGACCGGCGTCACCTGGAACGCGCCACCGCCGCCCTGGCCCCCGGCCAGACGGCGAGCGTCTTCGACGGTGCCCGGGTCCACGTTCCCGGCGACACGGTGGACGCCGCCGCCCGGGCGTTGGACGAAGCCGGGGCCGATACGCTGGTCACCCTCGGCGGGGGATCGGCGACCGGCCTCGGGAAGGTCCTGCGCCGAGACCGCGCCGGGCTTCGCTTCATCGCCGTCCCGACCACCTTCGCCGGCAGCGAGCAAACCCGGATCTGGGGGATGACTCGGGAAGGGGAAAAGCAGACCGGGCGAGACGAATCCGCCCGGCCCGACCGGGTGATCTACGACCCGGAGCTCGTCGCGAGCCTGCCCCGGACGCTCGCGGTCCAGTCCCTTTCCAACGCCCTCGCCCATCCGGTCAGCGCCCTGTCGACGGGCGCCCTCGAGCCGGGGGACGCGGGGGCGGCGGAGCAGGCGGTGGACGCGGTGTGGAGCGCGCTGATCGAGCTCGTCGCCCTGCCGACGAGCGCCCCGGCGCCCGGCCATCAGGAGGCTCGTCGCCAGGCCCAGCAGGCGGCCCAGCGGGCGGCGGCCCAGGCGGCGCGGATCCTCGATCGGGGCACCCTGGGCGTGCACCACCGCGTCGCCCACCTGCTGGGAGGCCGCTTCGAGCTTCCCCACGCGGCCCTCCACGCCGTCCTCCTCGTCGCCTTCCTCGACGAGCTCGCGGCCCGGTCGCCGGCGGTCTTCGCCACGGTCCGGCGGGCCACCCGGGACCCGGACCCCGGCGGCACCCTCCACGACCTGCTCCGACGGGTGGAGGCCCCGACCAGCCTCGAGGCCCTCGGGCGTTCCTGGGCGGAGGTCGACGGGGCCCTCGCCGGGGCGGAGCTCCCGCCGGAGGTGCGCGCCTGGGTGGAGCGAGCCTGGCTCGGGGATCGCCCGTCCGCGCGTCATCGCCGGGAAGACTGGGGCCT
>DAPKRP010000102.1:0-9891 GCA_031800515.1 Polyangiaceae bacterium LLY-WYZ-14_1
CTCTCCGGTCCGGGTCCCTCCCGGTCCCGGTCGCCGGTCGAGCCCGCCCCCCGGGGGGCTGCTCATCGCCGCGCTGCTCGCGGCGACCGGAGCGGTGGCCTGCGGCGACGACGGAGGGGGCCCAGTGCGGTCCCCGGACGGCGGCCCCGGGGATGACGACGACGACATGATGGTGGGGGACGACGACGACGACGACATGATGGTCGGCGACGACGACGACGACATGATGATGGGGGACGACGACGACGACGACCTGGTCTGCGACTTCGGCACCTTCGGTCCCTTCGAGGGGGATCCCTGGGGGGACGGCGACCCGGATGTCTGCGAGACGGCGAGCCCGCCCCCGAGCTGTGCCGGCGACGAGGCCTGCGAGCCCGACGAAAGCTGCACCACCGGCGGCTGCGGCGGCGGCTACTGTCTCCCCCGGGCGCTCCGCTGCAACCTCGACGCCACGCCGCCCCGGGGCTGCCCCGCGCCGAGCGTCTGTCAGATGGTCGACGACGGCGTAGGCTACTGTCGCTCCGACGACCCGACGGTGACCGCCTGCCGAGGACCCTGGGACTGCCCCTCGGGGTTCGCCTGCGAGCCCGAGGAGGGGGCGCCCACCTCCGACCCCAGCGCCTGCGCCGACGGCGCTCGCTGCGTCTGCGTCGACCGGCGCCTACCCTGCCGGATCGGGCTGGATGGGGACGGCGTCGAGGTGCGGAGCGGGTGTCCCGTGGGCTACGAGTGTCGCCGTCGCGGGGACGCGTCCCGGCCCTGGTGCGTGCCCCGGGATTTCTGCGACGAGGAGCTGCCCTGCGGGGACGACGAGGTCTGCCTGGGGGGGTTGTGCGTCCCGGACTCGGGGGCCTGCAGCGCCGATGCGGACTGCGAGGAAGCGGGAGAGGCCTGCACCGTGAGCCCCGCGGATGGCACGACGCTCTGCGGCTTCGACAACGCCTGCGTCTCCGACGACGACTGTGGCTCCCTCGACTTCCGCTGTAACGATTCCCTCCACCCCCTGGCCACCGCCTTCTGCCACCCCGTGGACGGCTGCCAGAGCGACGCCGAATGTCCCCCGAGCGCCCTCTGTGGCTGGCTCCTCGGCAACCCCCCCGAGGCCGGGCTCGAAGAGCTCGACCAGTGTCTGCCCGAGGCGAGCTGCATCTGCTTCAACCCCGACCTCGAGCATCCCGCCCTCGGGGCCGGTGGCGCGGCGCAGCCCTGTGAGGGCACCCCCTGATCACAGGGTTGGTGGCGGCGCCCGCCGGAGCCCCATCGGACCCCGGGGCCCGGGGCCCCAGCGCCGGGGGCGGGGGCGCCCGGGTCGGAAAACGATGCATAGCTCGCTACTTTCTTCGAGCCGGAAGGCCCCGAAAGCGCCCAAAAAGGGATGAAAGGCCCGGATGACCACCCGGGAACACCCCTTGCTACCAGTGGCGCGGGACGCTTTCTGACGGGTCAGGGTCATGACGAACCACGCAGCAGCTCTTCTCCGGCGCCTTCTCCCCCTCACCGCCCTCGTGCTCGGCGGCTGCCTCGCCGAGGGCGGCGAGATCGACGGTCGGGGACCGGACGGCTCTCCCGGGGGGGATGACCCGGGGAGCCCCATCGATGGCTGTCGTCGGGACCGGGACGGGGACGGCTTCGGCCCCGGGTGCCCCGCCGGGGAAGACTGCGACGACACGGACCCGCTGCGTGCCCTCGAATGCGGCGTCGAGGACGAGACCTGCACGCCGGGGGAGGTCGAAGCGTGCTGGACGATGACCGGTCCGGCGGAAGGCTCGACCCTGAGCTGCGGCAGCGGCGAGCGGACCTGCCTGCCCTCGGGGCTCTGGGGGCGCTGCGAGGTCACCGACGAGTTCGAAAAGGAGCTCGACACCCGGACCCTGATCGGTCCCATCGAAGCCTGTAACCCCTGCGCCCCGGGCTGCGGGCGCGCCATCGACGAGCCCACGGACGCCGACCTCGGGCCGGAGAACTCGGACGACGTCGAGTACAACCCCGGCCTCGGTGGCCTGACCATCGACGACAGCACCCTCGACCCGACCAGCCCCCTCTTCGACTCGGACGGGGATGGCGTGCCGGACAGCTACGACAGCGCCCCCTTCGACCCGGGCATCAACGGCTTCACGGAGGTCGGCGAGGTCTTCACCGTCCTGCCCCTCGGCGGGCCCCTGGTCGCCGCCACCACGGACATCGAAGTCCGACTCCGCTCCGCGGACATCTACTTCCTGATGGACACCACCGGGTCCATGCAGGGCGAGATCGACAACCTGCGGACCAATCTGACCACCGGTAACTTCGTCTCCCAGCCGGAGCTCTGCAGCCTGCCGGAAGGCTCCGGGGCGGCGGCGATCACCGGGTGGACGGCGGAGTACTTCGCGACGAACGAAGACCTGAGCGGCCCGCCGGATGAGGTCCGCATGGAAGAGACGATCGACCATCCGGACTGGCCCAACCCCCTGCTGCCGCCCCTTCCCCACGACAATCGGGATTTCTCCGTCCGCTGGTCGAAGGAAGTGACCGCCCTCGTCGATGGCGAGCTTCGCTTCCAGTTCCTCGCCGACGACGGTGTTCGGGTTCGCCTGGACGGTGCCCTGGTCTGGGACGATGGGTGGAGGGACCAGAGCCCGACCAGCTACGACGCGGTCGTCCCCGTGGTCGCCGGGGTCCACGACGTCGCCATCGAGTACTACAACGACGGCGGCGGCGGTACGATCGTCGCCAGCGCGGCGGTGGTCGGGACCGTCGACCCGCAGTATTCCGGCCTGATCGGCGCCCTGAGCTGCCAGCTGGCGGATCCCGCCTTCGGCATCGGCTACTTCGACGACTATCCGATCGACCGCTACGGCTACAGCTTCGGCGGCGGCCTTTGCAACGACCCGGTCCTCGGGACCCAGCACGACCTGCCCTTCTTCCAGCTGCTCCCGTCGACGCCGGTCGATGGGACCCTCCCGGCGAACCGGGCTGCCGTGGTCGATGCGGTGGGGCGCCTCAGCGCCCGCTGTGGGGACGACCGGCCCGAGTCCCACCACGCCGCGCTCTACGCGATCGCGAGCGGCGCTGGCCTGCCGGACACCCGCTTGGGCCGCTTCGCCCCCTCGAACACGCCGCCCTTGGTGGCCGATGGGGGGGACATCCTGGGGGCGCCCTCGCCCCTGGTGCCCCTCGGCGCCGGCGCGCCGGATCCCATCAACGACGTGGAGTTCGACGCCGGAGATCTCACCAACCAGGGCCGTGTCTTCACCGGCGATACGACGACCGCGTCCCTCAGCCACGAGGCGGGGAGCTGCGGCGGCGCCGAGCCCCAGGCCCCGGACGTCGCCTTCCGCTTCGAGCTCCGGGACGCCCGACCCTTCGTCATCACCTCCCAGGGCTCGACCTTCGATACGGTCCTACACCTCTACAAGGACGACGGCTCCTTCGTTCGCTGCGACGGAGACGACAACGAGTTCGGCTCGTCGACGAGCCGCCTGGTCTGGAGCCCCGGCGACCAGCTCCCGCCGGGTCGCTACATCGTCGTGCTCGACGGCGAAGAAGAGGACGCCCGGGGTGATTATCGCCTCTACATCGGCCCCTCCGTCGGCGACGACGAGCTTCGCCCTCTGGACCTCGGGGACCTCACCAACCGGAGCGTCACCATCGAGGGCGATACCAGCGAAGACTTCCTGACCGACCACACCGGGTTCGTCGGCTGTTGGGGCGGGAGCAAGGGCAACGGCGCGGACGACCTGGTCATCCGCTTCGAGGTCACCCAACCGACCAACCTGGTGGTGGTCAACCCGGGGACCACCACCAACTCGGTGCTCCAGCTGCGGAACGACCGCTTCGAGCTGCTCTATTGCACGAACGGCGAAGGCGACGAAGCGTCGATCTTCCAGCGCCTCGACCCCGGTACCTGGTTCGTCGTCTACTCCGGTTCGAGCAATCGGGAAGGGGACTTCCAGCTGCAGATCGGCACCTGGCCCGACGATACCGCCTACATCACGAACCAGGGCCCGACCTGCACCAACCCGGACGGCGGCTACCCGTGCTTCCGGGACGGCTCCGTTCCCATCGTCGTGATGTTCACCGACGCCGAGGCCCACAACGGCTTCGGCGGCGAGGACCGGTACAGCTTCGGGGCGCCGGGCTACATGGACTCGGTCACGGCGCTCAACCGGATCGGGGCGAAGGTCATCGGGATCCACTCCGGGGACCCCCCGGACGTCGACTGCGACCGGGCCTGCCTCGATTACGAGTACAACTATGAATGCCGGGACCGGAACTACTGCGCAGAACGGCGCTACTGGACCGACTGCTGGAACCAGACCTACTGCGCCGAACGGGGCGGAGAGGTCGAGGTCTGCACCGACCGAACCCGCTGCCAGCAGGGCGGCGTCTGCTGGGTCGAGACCGAATGCCGCCGGGAGCGGCCCTGCATCCGTTGGGATGTGCGGGAGCGGTGCCGCACCCGCAGCGCGTGCACCCGGACGGAGACCCGCACGGAATGCCGGACGCGCCGAGGGGATTGCATCAGCTACGGCGAGGTCACCTGTAACACCGACTACGAGGACGCCCACCAGCAGCTCCGCCGACTGGCGACGGACACGGCGACGGTGGACGACGACGGCGAGCCCTTCGTCTATCAGATCAACGACGACGGTTCGGGTCTGTCCGAGGCGGTGGTCACGGCCATCGCCGAGCTGGCCGGCTCCTTCCGGATGGACATCTCCATCCGACCGCTGGATAACCCGGCGACGACGGTCGTCGACGAGCGAGACTTCCTGAAGACCATCGCCACCGTCCCCACTCCCGAGGTGCTGAGCCGCTGCCAGGGAACCGAGGCCAGCATCTACCGCAAGTGCCTGCCGGGGACGAACGCCGAGTTCCGCCTGGGCTTCCAGAACGACGGCGTCGTCGACCCGATGGGCGCGGACCGGATCTTCGAGTTCGACCTCGAGGTCATCGGCGAGGGGATCTATCTGCTCGATACGGTCCGGGTGAACGTGCTGGTCCCCGCCGACGCGGTCGTCTTCCGTGCCCAGGGGGAGTACTGGCGGGACTACGACGCCCTCGACCACTGCTCGGGCTCCCAGGCGCCGATCTGGGGGAACTTCGACTGGGACGCGGACGTCGACCCGGTCCGCCCGGGTACCTCGATCATCTTCCAGTTCCAGACGGCCCAGGACGAAGCGGACCTCGACGCGTCGCCCATCGCTCAGGTCGTCGCTCCTCCCCGGGACCCCCCGGTGGTCGTCGACCAGCTCCTCCGGGACGCGGGGGTCCAGCGGAACTACCGCTTCCTTCGGGCCAAGGCGGTGCTCCAGTCCAGCCCGGGCGGTCTGAACACGCCCGTCCTCCGGGCCTTCGAGCTGCGCTTCGACTGCACGGACCTCGACTGAGGGGGACGTCGCCCCGGCTCGGGGACCGGCGTAGACCTTTCGGGTGAGCGGGCTCGGGCTTTTCTTCGCGCTGGTCAGCGCCCTGGCCTGGACCGGTCTCGACGCCACCCGGAAGGCGCTGACCCCTCGGGCGTCGACGGGGGCGATCGTCGCCGCCTTCGGCCTCGGGCAGGTGCCCGTCTTCGCCACCTGGGCCGCCGTCTCCGGCGAAGGTTTCAGCGTTCCCCCGGCCTATGCCCTGCCCGGGGTGACGGTGCTCGTCCTCAACCTGACCGCCAACGTGCTCTTCGTGGTGGCGGTCCGGGTCTCGCCCCTGACGCTGACGGTGCCCTTCCTCAGCTTCACCCCGGTCTTCACGGCGATCGTCGCCCGGCCGCTTCTGGGCGAGGTGCCGGCCCCGGGGCAGATCGTCGGGGTCGCCCTGGTGGTCCTCGGCGCCCTCGGTCTCCACGCGGGCTCCGGGGACGCGTCCGACGGCTCGCCCCGGGGGATTTTACGGGGCCTTGCCCAGCTCCCCCGGGCGTTTCTCGAGGAGCGGGGGAGCGTGCTGATGGTGGTGGTCGCCCTCCTCTGGAGCGGCTCCGGCGTGGCGGACAAGCTCGCCACCAAGCAGGTGCCGGTGCCGGTCCACGCAACCCTCCAGAACGCCGGCCTGGCCATCGTGGTGCTGGCGTTTCTCGGGGTTCGCGGGCGCCTCGGCGACCTGCGGGCGCTCGGCCGGGTCCCCGGCTGGGTGCTCGCCTCGGTCTTCTTCGCCGGGGCGGCCCTCGGCTTCCAGCTCCTCGCGATCCAGGAGACCTTGGTGGCCCTGGTCGAGACGGTGAAGCGGGGGGTCGGAAATCTGGTCACCGCCGTGGTCGGCCGCGCGCTCTTCGGCGAGCGGGTGAGCCGCGGTCGGGCCATCGCCCTGGCGGTCATGGCCGCCGGCACCGCCCTCGTCACCTTGAGCGGACGGGCCGCGGGCTGATGCAGCTGCCGGGCGCCGGGGGTACAGTCCGATCGTGCGGACCCTCGTCCTCGACCTGGGCTACCAACCTCATCGCATCGTTCCCTGGCAGCGGGCCGTATGCATGTGGTTCGGCGGTAAAGTCGAAGTCGTCGAGGAATACGAAGACCTGATCGCCTCGGTGAACCTCGTCATCCGCATGCCCGCGGTGGTCCGGCTGCTGCGCAACGTCCGCGTGCAGCGGAACGGGGTCAAGTTCTCCCGCTTCAACGTGATGCTGCGGGACGGCTTCACCTGTCAGTACTGCCAGCGGACGCTTCCAGTGCGGGAGCTGACCTGCGACCACGTCCTGCCCCGAACCCGTGGCGGCGCTACCGGCTGGGAGAACATCGTGACCGCCTGCCGGCCATGCAACGAGCGGAAGGGGAACCGGACCCCGGCGGAAGCGGCGATGCTCCTACCGGCGCCTCCGAAGGCGCCCCGCTGGCTACCGGCGCTGGCGGTGGATGCCCAGACGCCGGTGGTACCCGAGCCCTGGCGCTTCTGGGTGCACCCGGCGGCCTGACCGCCGAGCACGTCCCGGCGTGGGGCGAAGCTTGATGCCATACTCGGTGGGCGGCCGAGCCGGCCGCGCGGCATCATGGACGACGCGACCACCTTCGACCTGACCCAGAGCCCGGCGGCCCGCGCCGCCCGGCCCCGGGCCTATCTGGCGGTGGTCGCCGGGCTCGAGTCCCAGATCGTCCCCCTCCCCCGGGGACAAGAGGTCAGCGTCGGCCGGAGCCACTCCTGCGACGTGTCCATCGACGACCTCGCGGTCAGCCGACTCCAGTGCACCCTCTGCTGGGACGGCGACGACGTAGTGCGCCTGGAAGACCATGGCAGCCGGAACGGCACCTTCGTCGACGGCGTCCGGGTCGCCCGTCCGGTGCGGCTGTCCTCCGGCCAAGAGGTCGCCGTCGGCCCGGTCCGGATGGTGGTCTCCGTCGCCCCGGCGTCCCCCCGCGGCGGCGGGGCCCGGCGAGCCGAAGCCGACTGGAGCGCCGTCGTCCCCGCCGGTTCGGCGCTTTCCGGGGGCCCGGTCCGCGCCTCCGGGGCCCCGCAGGACGATGACGACCACGACGACGATGACGAGGTCGTCGCCAAGGATCCCCGGAGCCTCGAAACGTTGGCCTTCGCCGCGAAGGCGGCCCGCGGCGAGGTGACCGTCATCCTCATCGGGGAGACCGGGGTCGGCAAGGAAACCTTCGCCCGCCGCATCCACCGGGAAAGCCGGCGCGCCGCCGGGCCCTTCGTTTCCGTCAGCTGCGGCGCGCTTCCCGCGGCCCTCGCCGAAGGCGTCCTCTTCGGCTACGAGGCGGGCGCCGTCCCGAGCGCACCCGACGGCCGACCGGGGAAGATCGAAGAAGCGACCGGCGGCACGCTGTTCCTCGATGACGTCGACGCCCTCGACGCCGCCGCCCAGACGCGGCTCCTCCAGACCCTGGAGGAAGGCGTCGTCGTGCGCCTCGGAGGCACGGAAGGACGCCCCGTGGACCCCCGTTACATCGCGGCGACCCAGAGCGACCTCCGGGGTCTGGTGGATCAGGGGGCGTTCCGGGAGGAACTGCTCTACCGCCTCGACGTGCTCCGGATCGACGTCGCTCCTCTGCGAGACCGCCCGGCGGACATCCTCCCCCTGGCGCTCCGCTTCCTGCGGGAGCTCGCCCCGGACCGCCGCACCACCCTCGCCCCGGACGCCATCCGCGCCCTGAATGGCCACGACTGGCCCGGGAACGTGCGGGAGCTGCGGAACGCGATGGAACGGGCCCTCGCCCTCTCCGATGGACCCTTTCTCCGGGCGGCGGACCTCGACCTACGCCGGGATTCGACGGGCCCCCGGGCGCTGCCCGGGCCGCGACGCCCCTCGTCGGCCCCCCCGGGGAGCGCTGGGGGGAAGCTGCGCAGCCAGGTCGACGACGCCGAGCGGGACGCCATCGTCGCCGCCCTCGACGCCGAAGGCGGCAATCAGACCAAGGCAGCCGCCCGCCTCGGGATCGCCCGGCGCACGCTCATCTACAAGATGGAACGCTTCGGCCTGAAGCCCCCGCCCAAACGATACTAGCTAGTCACCCTCACGGGAACCAGAGGGCGACGGCCCCGGCGTCGACGACCAACACGGTCCCGTCGGCGAGCCGGACGGCGAGGGGGCTCGGAAACGGGGCGGGGAGGACGCCCGGGGTCGGCGTCACCTCGACCTCGAAGCGGCGGACGATCCGGACGACCTCGGCGGTGCTCGACGGGACCTCGTTCTCGAAGAGCCCGCCGACGACCAGCGCCGCGTCCTCGCCGAAACGCACCACCCCCGGCTGCACCCGGGGTCGACGGAGGGGCGGTTCCGCCAGTGGCTCGCCGAGGTCGTCTCCGAGCTGAAGGATCCGCAGGCTATCGAGGGCCCGGCCGGCTGCGTCGCGGCCACCGGCCACCAGGACCAGCTCGTCCGCCAGGTCGACGATGCCGGCGGTCTCCGGGAGCGGGTCCCCCCGATCGCTCCCCGGCGGTCCGAGGAGGCTCGCCTCCCGGTAGCGTTCCCGATCCGGGTCGAAAACGATGGCCTCTCCCGGCGCGTTGCCGCCGAGCAGCAAGGTTCGGGGCTCCGGGTTCCCCCCATCGACGACGTCCGGAAGGAGAACGGCCCGAGCATCCTGCCGGGGGCGCGGAAGCAGGGAGACCACGTCGACGGTGATCCGGTCGTCCAGACCGCGCCGGATGCGGGCTGCCGCCGTCGAGGGCAGGCCCTCCGGCGGGAGAGAGCCGCCGAAGACCCAGGCGTCGAGACTGGTGGGGTCCGCCGCGACGACCGCCGCGCCGAGCCGATGGGGGACCAAGAGCGCCGAGGCCTCGCCCGCGGTCGAGCTGGCGATGCCGCCGTCGGGGTCGAAGAGAGTGGCCCCAGCGGCAGCTCCCCCCACCGCGACCAGCGCACCGTCCGGGAGGGCGGCCCATCGGGCGCCGGCGCGGGCCGGCACCGCCGAGACGAGGTCGATGCGGGGCCGCCCCTGGGTCCCCAGTCGATATCGGTAGACGAGCCCGTCGCTCGTGCCGATGATCGCGCCGTCGCCGCCGGCGGCGATGCCGAGGGGCCGCGCCGTCCCGGCCCAGGGGGGTGGTCCGGGCAGGGGGTCGGCGAAGTGCCCAACCCGTCCGACGAGAAGGCGCACCGGGTTGGGCAGTCCTTCGCCGTCGGTGGTGAAGGGGAAGGAACGCCCCCGGCCGACGATCCGGCCCCCCGCGAGCAGCTCGACCCGCGCCCGGTAGGGGCCGCCGAAGTCGACCGGGTCCACGAGCAGCACGGCGGCGCCCGCACCGTCGTCGTCCTCCCCGCCCCGGTCCGGCCCCCGGGTCGGGTCGTCGAGGCAGGCGGCGGGGCTCACCGGTGTCCCCGTCGCGTCCTCCACCAGCAGACAGAGCCGTTCGGTCTCCTCCAGGTCCAACGCGCCCTCCGGGCTGGCCAGAAGGGTCAGGGCGACGGGGGCCTCGACGTCCGGCGGACCGTCGCCGCATCCCCCCACGGGAAGCCCCGCCGCGAGCATCGCC
>DAPKRP010000103.1:0-2610 GCA_031800515.1 Polyangiaceae bacterium LLY-WYZ-14_1
GGGGGGTCCAGGCGCCGGTCAGGCGGCGCTGGAGCCGCCGAAGAGCCGGCGGAAGAAGCCGGCGATGGCGTTGCCGATCACCTTGAAGAGCAGGGCGACGCCGTTGATGGGCTTCTGGGCTCGGCGGGCGGGCTTGTCCCCGCTGCCGGCGGGGCGGGGTCCCTGCGCCGCCGCGGTGGGCGGTGCGTCGCCGCCTTCCGTGGCCGTCGCTGCCGGGACGCCGTCCGCCGCCGGCGCCCCGTCCTGCACGCCGGCGTCCGCGGTTCCCGCCGCCGGCTCGAGCTCGGCCCGGACGTTGTCGACGAAGTCCTTGAACAGATGCCCGCTGACCGCCTCGATCATCCCGCGGCCGAAGCGGACGATCTTCCCGGCGAGCTTGACGTCGGCGTTGACCGTCACCTTCGAGAGGCCGCCTTCTTCGATCACCGTGGAGAACATCGTCATCGACGCCTTGCCGGCGCCCCCTTTCTCCCGGCCTTCCCCGACCATCTCGACCTGGCGGGCCTCCGGATCCCGCTTGGTCATGTTGATGGTGCCCTTGTAGGCGACGGTGACGGCGCCGACCTTGACCTTCACGTTCCCGTGGAAGGTCGTCGGGTTCTCGATCTCGTCGAGGCCAGCGCCGGGCAGACAGACGACCACCTTCTCCGGGTTGGTCAGGAACTCGAACACGACGTCGGCCGGGGCGGCGACCTCGAACTTCTCTTCGATGGACAGGGACGACATAGACGATCTCGAGATCCGGAAAGAGAGGGGCGGGGGTCCGGCTGGCCAGGACGGCACCGCCGGGACTGCGTCGGATGCTACCAGCCGTCCCTCCCAGCTGACGAGACCCGCGCGCCGACCCCGACCGTTCCAACGTCCGGGCGTCTACCCCTCACCGACCTGCTGGTCGCGCGTCTCGGGAGCCGTTCACGGTGACGAGGTCTTCCGGAGTGTCGACGTCGACGTGGACGGCGGCGTCGTCGACGGGTACCAGGGCCAGCTGATCGTCGTGGGCCCGGAGCAGCGCCCGGGCGCCGACGTCTCCCTCGACGGCCATCATCTCGGGGAAGTAGCTCGCCGCCCAGAGCACGGGGTTGCCGCGCTTCCCCTGGTGGACGGGCACGCAGATGCTCCGTTCCAGGGCCGGGGCGAAGGCCGCTCCCAGGGCTTCGAGGTGCGCCGGGCGCACCCAGGGCATGTCCCCCAGGGCGACGAAGGCCCCATCGACGTGTTGGTCCAGGAGGGCGCCGATGCCGGCCCGGAGGGACGTGCTCATGCCAGCGGCGTGCTCCGGGTTGTCGACGAAGCGCACCTCCCGCTCCCCTAGGGCGGCGCGGACCCGGTCCGCTTCGTGGCCGACGACGACGACGACGGGTCGGGCCTGGGTGGCGAGAAGCGCATCGACGACGTGGGCCACCATCGGCTTTCCGCCGACCTCCTCGAGAAGCTTGTTCCGGTCCCCCATCCGCCGGGACTGGCCGGCGGCGAGGACCACGGCGGCGAGGCGGGGCGCCCGGGGCTGACCGTCGACGAGCTCCGGGGTCCGGGGCGGCGCCTGCCGCGGCTGGGGGCGGGCGGCGACCTCCTTCAGCAGGCCGCCCGCCCCCATCCCCATGATCGCCGCTCCGTCGACGGGGAGGCCGGCGCAGATCCGGGCCAGCACCCAGTCGAAGCCCGATTCCCGGAGGGACCGGGCGCAGCCGGGAACGCCGATGACGGGCACCGGCGCCGGCACCACTTCCGTCGACGCTGCGCGAGCGCCGCCGTCCCCTCCACCGAACACCCGCACCAAGAGCAGCAGGTTCCCCGGGTCGACGGGCATCCCCAGGTGGTCGACCTGGCCGCCGGCGGCCTCCACCGCCTGAGGCAGCACGTCCCCCCGGTCGACGATCGCGCTCGCCCCCATCACCAGGAGGAGGTCGGCGCCGTCCTCGTCGACCAGCGCCCGAAGCGCCCGGGTGACCTCCTCCGGGCGGTGGGCGCAGCGATGCTCCCGGACGAGCCCGCCGCCGAGGCGTTCCATGCGGGTGGCCTGGGCAGCGGCGGCCCGGTCGAGGAGCCCTTCGCTCATCCCGGGAAGCCGGGTCAGGACGAGCCCCGCCCGGCGCGCGGAGAACGGCGAGACCCGCACCAGGGGGGCGCCCGCCCTCCGGGCCGCCGCCAGCGCCCGGTCCAGGGTCGACCGGGGCACGGCGAAGGGGATGACCTTGATCGTCGCCACCATCTCGCCAGCGCTCACCGGGGCGAAGGGGGAAAGCGTGCCCAGGGTGAGCGCCTCGTCCACGCGGTTGACCGCATCGATGGCCTCCCGGTCGACGGCGAGGACGCCGGCGGCATCGGCGTGGAGGTTGGCGCGACCGGTGGATGCGGTGGCCGCGTGGACCCCCGGGCCCGCGACGGCGGCGGCGAGGGCAGCGGCGGCCTCGTCCTCGGGGACGTCCCCCGGGTCGAGGCGGGCGACCACCACCGGGTCGAGGCCTCCCTCTTGCAGCGCCAGGACGTCCTCCGGGGAGAGGAGCCGGCCCTTTTTCAGAATGCGCCGGTTCGGCAGCCGGTGCGTGTGGGCCAGGACCGCCCCCACCGCCTCGGCCGTCGGCACCGGGCCAAACCTCATCCCCGCCTCCC
>DAPKRP010000104.1:0-1811 GCA_031800515.1 Polyangiaceae bacterium LLY-WYZ-14_1
CTCTCCGGTCCGAGGTCGATCACCCAGTCCGCCGATTTGACCACGTCGAGATCATGCTCGATGACCACGACGGAGGCGCCGTCCCGGATCAGCCGCCGGAGCGCCTCCAGCAACACTTCGACGTCGGCGACGTGCAGCCCCGTGGTCGGCTCGTCCAGCACGTAGAGGGTCTTCGACCGGGCACGACGGGAGAGCTCTCGGGCGAGCTTGACCCGCTGCGCCTCCCCACCGCTCAAGGTCGGGGCGCTCTGCCCCAGGTGCAGGTAGCCGAGGCCGACCTCCCGGAGACCCTGTAGCCTAGAGCGGATCTTCGGGAAGGCCTCGAAGACGTCGAAGGCCTCGTCGACGGTGAGCTCGAGGACATCGGCGATGGATAGGCCCCGATAGCGGACCTCCAGGGTTTCCCGATTGTAGCGGCGTCCCCCGCAGACCTCGCACTCGACGAAGACGTCCGGGAGGAAGTGCATCTCGACCCGCACCGTCCCATCGCCCTGGCAGGATTCGCAGCGCCCGCCCTTGACGTTGAAGCTGAAGCGCCCCGGCTTGTAGCCCCGGGCGCGAGCCTCCGGCAGGGTCGCGAACAGCTCCCGGACCGGGGTCAGCAGCCCGACGTAGCTGGCGGGGTTGGACCGGGGCGTCCGCCCGATGGGCGCCTGGTCGATGGCGACGATGGCCTCGAGGGCGTCGAGCCCGGCGACCCGGACCTCCGCGAGCTCCGGTCTCGCGTCGCCCTCCCCGTCGGGGGGCTCCCCCTCCCGCTCCGCCTTCGCCCCTGCCCCAGGCCTTCCCCCGCCGGAGCGCAGATGGGCCCGCACCACCGGCACCAAGGTGTCGACGACCAACGACGATTTCCCGCTCCCGCTGACGCCGGTGACGCAACAGAGGACGCCCAGGGGGATCTCGCAGGTCAGGTCCGCCAGATTGTGCAGCCGGACGCCCTCGAGCCGCACCCAACCGGTGGGCCGGCGTCGTTCCCGCGGCACGGGGATGGCACGGCGGCCCGACAAGAAGGCCCCGGTCAGGGAATCCGGGTGTGCGATGACCTCGCCGGGGGTTCCCTGGGCGACCACGCGCCCGCCGGCGCGTCCTGCGCCCGGCCCGAGGTCCACCAGGTAGTCCGCCGCCCGGATCGTGTCCTCGTCGTGCTCGACCACCACGACCGTGTTGCCCCGGTCCCGGAGCGCCCGAAGGGTGTCGAGGAGGCGTGCGTTGTCCCGGGGGTGGAGCCCGACGGAGGGCTCGTCCAGCACGTAGAGCACGCCGGTCAATCCGCTGCCGATCTGCGTCGCCAGTCGGATCCGTTCCGCCTCGCCGCCGGACAGGGTCGCCGTCTTCCGGTCGAGGCTCAGGTAATCGAGCCCAACGTCGAGGAGGAACCGAAGTCGACCCCGGAGCTCTCGGAGGATCCGTTCCCCGACGGCGGCGGCTCGGCCGGTGAGCTCCAGCCCATCGAGCACGTCGACGACGCCGGCGATGGGCAGACCCGCCAGCTCTCGGATGGTCCTGCTTCCGACCCGGACGGCGAGCGCCTCCGGTCGAAGGCGGGCGCCGCCGCAGGCATCGCAGGGGAGCCGCACCGCGAACCGGCCGAGCTCCTCTTCGAGAAACTCGGCGGTGCGCTCCGCGGCCCGGTCCCCCCCGGAGTCCTCTCGCCGCCGCCGCTCGTACTCCCGGAGGCGCCGGTCGAGCCCGGGCAACACCCCCTCCCAGGCGTCGCCCCCGTCCAGCAGCAAGGCACGGTCTTCCCGGGAGAGGGAGGCGATGGGGGTCCCGCTGGGAAACCCCGGCGCCCGCTTCGCCAGGCTCTCCAG
>DAPKRP010000105.1:0-7916 GCA_031800515.1 Polyangiaceae bacterium LLY-WYZ-14_1
GTCGACGTGGTCTACGTCGGCGAACGCCACGACCGGGCGGCGGACCACGCCCTTCAGGAATGGGTGGTCGCGGTGCTCGTCGACGACATGCCGCACCCCGAAGAGCTGGCGGTGGGGCTCGAGATGGTCCAGCGCCCCTTCCAGCCGGCCCTCGACCGCTGGCTCGCCGGGGAGACGGATCAGGCGACGATGCTGGAAGAGGTCCAATGGGCCTCCCGCTGGGGCTTCGACTTCGGGTTCTACGAGCCCATCTTCGAACGGGTCCGGGCGGCCGGCGGCCAGCTGATCGCCCTGAACGCCCCCGCCGAGGTCACCCGCGCCGTCGGCATGGGGGGGCTCGACGCCCTCGCACCGGAAGACCGGGAAGCGCTGCCCGAGCTCGACCTCGACGACCCTGATCATCGCCGGATGATCGAAGAGGCCCTCACCGGGCACGGGGCGGCACCGGAGGAGCGCGGGGCCGCCGGTGAGGCGGAGGACGCGGATGGGGCAGAGGGCGGGGCCACCGCCGGAACCGGGGGAGGCGACGACGCAGCCTCCGAAGCCGACAACCCCCATGCCCAGATGGACCCGGCGATGCTCGACCGCTTCTACACCGCCCAGGTGATCTGGGACGAGACGATGGCAGCGACCGTCGCCGAGACCCTGACCCGGGAAGGGCCCGGCGCCGCCCGCCGGATGGTGGTGCTCGCCGGCCGCTTCCACGTCCAGCAGGGACTCGGCATCCCGAAGCGGGCGGCGCGCCGAGGGGTCGGCTCCCAGCTCATCGTGTTGCCCGTCGCACCGGAGGAGCTGCCCTCCGCCGTCGACGGGGAGGCGCCTCTCGCCGACCTACTCTGGGCGACGGGGCCGTGAAGGTCCGCATCGTCCAGGACCTGGGCGAGCTGCCCCCGGCGTCGTGGGACGCCCTGGCCGGCGACGACGACCCCTTCGTCGAGCACCGCTTTCTCCACGCCCTGGAACGAAGCGGGTCCGTCGGCGAGAAGGCCGGCTGGGTGCCGGTCCACGTCACCGTCTGGGAAGAGGCCGAGGATCGCGCCCCGGACGAGGCCCCGGTGGGAGGAGCCGCCCCTGGGATCCCGGAAGGCGAGTCGCTGGTGGCGGCCCTGCCGCTCTACGCGAAGGACCACTCCTACGGCGAGTACATCTTCGACTGGGCCTGGGCGAACGCGGCGATGCGCCTCGGGCTGTCCTACTACCCGAAGATCGTATCCATGGTGCCCGTCACCCCGGCGACGGGGCGGCGGATCCTCGTCCATCCCGGTCTCGGTCGGGGAACGCGTCGCCGGCGGGCCCTCGAGGCGCTGCTCGAAGGGGCCTTCGCCGCCGCCGACGCCGCCCGGGGCTCCTCGGTCCATCTGCTCTTTCTCCGGGACGACGAGCGGGAAGCCCTATCCTTCGACCCGCGCCTCGCGCCCCGGCTGACCTACCAGTTCCACTGGACGAACGACGGCTATGGAAGCTTCGACGACTTCCTCGGCCGCTTCCGGTCGTCGATGCGCAAGCAGACCCGGAAGGAACGCCGGCGGGTCGCGGACAGCGACCTGCGGATCGCCGTCAAGCGGGGCCCGGAGCTCGACGAGCGGGAATGGTCGGCCCTCCACCGCTTCTACAAGGACACCTGCCGGCGGAAGGGCAGCTACCCGTATCTGACGAAGCGCTTCTTCACGGAGCTGCGGGGGGACGCGGGGGAACGGGCGGTCGCCGCTCTGGCCTACGGCCCCGACGACGAGCCCGTCGCGGGCAGCCTGAATTTCGAAAAAGGCAGGGTGCTCTACGGACGATACTGGGGCTGCCTAGAAGATTACGACATGCTCCACTTCGAGCTTTGTTATTATCGATTGATCGAACGGGCGATCGATCACGGCATGGACCGCTTCGAAGCGGGCGCCCAGGGCGAGCACAAGCTCCGGCGGGGCCTCATGCCGGCCCCGATCCACAGCCTCCACTGGGTTCGGGACCCGGTCCTAGAAGGGGCGGTCCGGGACTTTTTGCCCCGAGAGGCCGCCGCCGTCTCCCAGCAGATGGCCGAGCTCGCCGAGCACGGCCCCTTCCGTCGCAGCGACGATTCGTGAAGGATGTCCATGCGTTGTCGCGCCCACCGGCCCCCCTGGGTCCCCCCCGGTGAGAAGAAACATGCCGAGCGGCCGAAAAACCTGGTGACCCGTCGCCGGCGGCCGTATAGCTCACGGGACAGCGGGTGGCCTGTGGGTTGGGCCGCCTCGCGGAGGTTCTGCTCGATGTTTCCGAAGCCGTCTCCGGACTCGCCTCCGATGTTCGAGAGCGCGTTCGTGGACAAGTTCAGCCGAACGCACTGGTCGGCGGTCCCGATTCTCTTCGTCCCCCTGGGACTCTGGTGCGTCTACCAGGGCGCGGCCCAGCACGGCATCGGCCTGGGGCCCAGCGTCGGGCTGGTGCTGGCCGGCCTGCTGACCTGGACCTTCATCGAGTACGTGCTGCACCGCTGGGTGTTTCATTGGATGCCCCCGGGCCCATGGGGGCAGACCTTCCACTGGTGGGCCCACGGGGTGCACCACGACTGGCCCCGGGACCGCTATCGCCTGGTGATGCCGCCGGCGGTCAGTCTGTCCCTGTTCTTCCTGTTCCTCTGGCTCTGGCTCACCCTGATGGGTCCCGCCGCCTGGCCCTTCCACGCGGGCTTCACCGTCGGCTACATCGCCTACGACCTGCTCCACTACTACATGCATCACGCGTCCCCCCGCACCGCGTGGATGAAGGCGCTGCGTCGGCACCATCTGACCCACCACTCCCCGCGAAAGGGACACGACTGCAAGTTCGGCGTGTCGACCCCGCTCTGGGACGTGGTCTTCCGCACCCTCGACTGACCGCCCTGGCCGTCCTTTCCGCCGGGCTCTTCATGTGCCGCTTCGGGACCGGAGGACACCTCGAGGTCCTTCTCGGCCACCCCGGGGGTCCCTTCTATGCCCGCAAGGACGCCGGGGTCTGGGGGATTCCCAAGGGGCTCGTCGAGCCAGGGGAAACGCCCCTCGACGCCGCCCGGCGGGAGTTTCGGGAGGAGACCGGCTTCCCCCCCGCTCCGGCGGACGACGCCTATCTGCCCCTCGGCGAGGTGAAGACCAGCAAGGGCAAGGTGGTCCGGGCCTGGGCCTTTCTCGGGGATGCGGACCCGGCGGCGCTCAGCAGCAACCCCTTCGAGCTCGAATGGCCCCCGAAGAGCGGCCGGCGGGTCGCCTTCCCGGAGATCGACCGCGTGGTCTGGGCCACGCTGCCCCAGGCCGAGTCCCTCCTCCTCGGCTATCAACGACCCTTCCTGCCGCGGCTCGCCAGCACCGGGGAACGGCTGCGAGCCACCGCCGGGTAGCTCCTCCGATCAGCTCCGGGGACCGCCCGTCTGCTCGACCGGCGGCCCGGGGGCGGTGGACATCGCCTCCAGGGCGTCGTCGGAGAAGTGGCCGCCCCGGCGGGCCCGGTCGAACCACCGGCTCCGGGCCAGGGCGCGCATGTCTTCCACCCGGTCCGCCTCGTCGACGATCTCCAGGCCGAGGAGGGTCTCGACGACGTCTTCGCTGGTGAGCACCCCTGCCATCCCGCCGTATTCGTCGACCACGAGGGCGATGTGCTCCCGGCGATTGAGCAACCGTTCGAAGAGCGCCGGCAGGGGCAGGGATTCCGGCAGCACCAAGAGCTCCCGGCGGAGCGCGGCGAGCTCCGTCTGGTCTTCCCCCCGGGCGGCCCGAAGCAGGAGCTCGTCCTTGAGCACATAGCCCGTCACATCGTCCACCCCCTGCTCCCCGTAGACGGGGATGCGGGAGAACACGAGGGGCCCGTCCTGCCGGTCCAGCAGCTCCCGAATGGTCGCCGTCTCGGGCTGCATGAACACGACCGGCCGGGGGGTCATGATGTCCCGGGCGCGGAGCTGATGGACCAGGAACAGGTTCCGCAGGATCCGGGATTCGCTCTCCCCGAACATCCCCTGCTCCGTCGCCAGCTTCGCGAGCGCCTGGAGCTCTTCGGAGCTGACCTGGTGCCGCTTGCCGCCCATCCCCTTGCTCATCACCCGGGTGAGCTGCTCGGCGAGGAGGACCAGGGGATAGAGCAGCAGGATCAGGATGGGCAGGGTGCGGGCGGCAAAGGGGGCGAGGCGGCGCCAGTAGAGCGCCCCGACGGTCTTCGGGATGATCTCGGAGAAGACGAGGATGCCGAAGGTCAGGCCCGCGGAGGCCGCCGCGAGGTACTCGTCCCCGAACATCGACTGGACCTGGGCCCCGACGCCGGTGGCGCCGGCGGTGTTGGCGATCGTGTTCAGGCTGAGGATCGCCGCGAGGGGTCGGTCGACGTCGTTCTTCAGGGAGCGCAGGACCGCCGCATAGGGCCGGCTCACCTCTTCCTGGTGGGCGACGTAGGAGGGCGTGATCGACAGGAGCACCGCCTCCAGGATCGAGCAGAGAAACGAGATGCCGAGGGCCGACGCCGCGAACAGGACGAGGAGGGTCATGGGGACCGCCCAGCCGACCCCGGAGAGCCGCGCCCGGGTGGAGGCCGGAAGGCTACCACGACGGCTCCCCGACCGCGCGGGCAGGGTCGGTTCCTCGGCCTCGCGCCGTCCGGGGAGCGACCCCCACGGCGGTCAGCGGGCCAGGTTGAGGTTCACGTAGGCGGGGTCGTCGGTCACCTCCCGCTCGACGACGGCGGCAAGCCAATCCGGCAGGGTCACCTCGACCTCCGCGCTAGGAAGCTCGACCTCGGCCAGGACGAGCTCCCGGTCGAGGAACTCGTCCACCTCGAAGACCAGGCCTGGCGCCTGGGCCTCGTCTCGGACCAGGTAGCGGCGCTTTTCCACCCGACATCCCTCCGTCAGCGGCCAGAGGCCGTCGAAGACCTCCTGGCTGGTGGGCTCTTGGACCTCGATCCGGGTGAGCCCCCGGCCGAGCTTCACGGTCCGCTCGAAGCGCACCCCACCGTTCCCGTCGTCGACCCGGCGAAGCCGTTCCCGAAGCTTGTCGCCGGGGAGCCACCCCTGGGCGAGGCGCACCGACGGCGCCTCCCGGGCCGCCTCCGGCAGCGCCCGGAGCAGATACTTCCGCTCGATCTCCAGATCGACCCCGGACCGCCGGGACAGCCGGGCCGCGAGGGCCTCCGCCTCCTGCACCAGCTCGTCGGCGCCGCCCTGGGCCCATCGTCCGTCGAAGGCCTCGTAGAGCCCGTCCGCCTGGTCTTTCGCCTGGCGGGTCAGGGCGAGCAGCCCGGTCCGCTCGTTCTTCCGGGTCGCCCGACGAAGCACCTCCGGGTCGCCCCCGCTCTCGAGGGTGAGAGCGTGGAGCCGGCGCGCTTGCTCCGCCGCCGCGACCCCGACGGCATCTCCGAGCTCCCGGGCAAAGACGTGGACGTCGTGGAGGTCGCCTAGGACGCTCTGGAGCTTCTTGCAGCGCTTGACCATGCCCGGCACCGCCTCGTCGAGGGGCGCCAGGGGCTCGAGGAGATATCGAAAGCGCTTTCCGAGGATCCGGGTGCGGTGGGCCGTCTCCTCGTCGTCGGGACCGGCCACCCGCAGGACCCCGTCCCGGAGGGCTTCGGCCTGGTCGACGATCAGGGTCGCACAGAGGTCCCCGAAGGTGGGCGCGCCGCCGTCGTCGGCCTGGAGGTCGACGGTCAGCTGGAGCACGGACAGGCGCTCCCGGAGCCGGGCCTCGACGGTGGCGAAGGCCTGGGCCACCTCGTCCCGGATGCTCGCCATCGCCCCCGCCTTACGGGCGGCGAGGCGGGCTTCGAGCCAGCCCGCCCCGACCTTCTGCCCGGCGTTAAGGGTGCCCTTCTGGTGGGAGAGCCACTCGAGGAAGACCTCCGCGTCCCGGCCGCCCCCGGTCGCCTCCTGGAGGGCCTTGAGGGCCGCCCGGTCCTTCTTTCGAACCGCGCGACCCAGGGGGAGCTTGTAGGCCCGGACGGTGCTTCGAAGCCGTCGGACCGCCACCCGGAAATCGTGGAGCGCCTCGGCATCCTTCGGATCCCCCAGGCGGGCGGCGGCAGCCCGGGCCTCGTCGAGGTGGCCGAGGGCGATCCGCCGGGCCCCCTCCTCCGGCCGTCTCTCCAAAATGTCACGGGGAAGTTGCACAGGCGCGAGTGTAGGGAATCCGGACCGGGGTGCCAGCCCGTGGCTCGGAGAAGGAGCCCCGCCCGGCGCCTGCTACACCGCCCGGGATCATGGCCATCGACCGGGACCGCCTGCGCTGGAACGGATGGGGCTTCCAGGACCGGGACCCGGGCTTCTCCGAGCCCCGGGCAGAGGCGATCCTCGCCGGTCTCGAAGCCCGGCTGGAACGCCGGCTGCCGCGAGAGCCCCAGCGCGCCGCGGGGCTCGGGGAGGTCACCCTTCCCCCGAGCCGCCTCACCCCGGCGGCGCGGGACCGGCTGCGGAGCGCCCTCGGGGCGATGGGCCTCGACGACGGCGCCGCCGCCCGGGCGATCCACGCCGCCGGCAAAGGGCTCCCGGACCTGCTCCGCCTGCGCACCGGCCAGCTTCGCCGGGCCCCGGACGCGGTGGTTCGGCCCGCCAGCGTCTCTCAGGTGCGCGCGGTCCTGCGGATCGCCGCCGAGGAGGACCTGGCGGTGGTGCCCTTCGGCGGGGGGTCGAGCGTGGTCGGCGGCGTCGAGCCCCTCGGTGGTGAGCTCCACCGAGGGGTGCTCTGCCTCGACACGAGTCGCCTGGACCAGCTGATCGAGCTCGACGAGGTGAGCGGCACCGCCCGCTTCGAGGCGGGCATCGACGGGCCCAGCCTCGAGGCCGCCCTCGAGGAACGGGGCTACACCCTCGGCCACTTCCCCCAAAGCTTCGAGCATTCGACCCTGGGCGGGTGGATCGCCGCCCGATCCTCCGGCCAGCAATCCGACGGCTACGGCGGGATCGAGGCGCTGCTCGTCTCCGTCCGCCTCGTCTCCCCGGCGGGGGAGCTCGCCACCCTGGGGGTGCCCCGGCGGGCGGCCGGGCCCGAGCTCCGGGAGGTCGTCTGCGGCTCCGAGGGGACCCTCGGGGTGATCGTCGAGGCGACGGTCCGGGTGCGCCGGCGGCCCCGCCGCCTCGACGTCCGGGGGATGCTCTTCCGGCGCTGGGAGGATGGTTCGGCGACCATCCGGCGTCTTCGAGAAGAAGGCGGCGCCCTCACCATGTGCCGGCTGTCGGACGCGGCGGAGACGGCCTTCGGCGTGTTGCTCCAGACCGACCCGGAGCGGGGCGTCGACCTCAAGGGCCGGGCCCTCGGGGCCACCCGGTTCCTCGGCTACGGGGAGGAACGCTGCCTCATGCTCTACGCCGCCGAAGGCGACGACGGGGCGGCGGTGCGGGAAGGGCTCGGTCGGGTCTTCCGCGCCGCGGCCCAGCACGGGGGGCTCCCTCTGGACACCTCCCCCGGACGGTCCTGGCTCGCCCACCGCTTCCACACCCCTTACCTGCGGGATTGGCTCCTCGACCGGGGCCTCGCCATCGAGACCCTGGAGACCAGCGTCCCCTGGGGCCGGATCGACCGGGCCCGGGCGGGGATCGTCGACGCCCTCGACGCGGCCCTGGACCGGGAGGCCGGGGGCGGGATCGTGATGGCCCACCTCTCCCACAGCTATCGGGACGGCGCCTGCCTCTACTTCGTCGTCGTCTACCCCTACGTCGGGGGTGGGGTGGAAGGCGCCGGGACGCACCGAGACTCGGTCGAGGCCGCGGAGGCGGCGGTCGCCCAATGGGGCCGCATCAAGGCGGCGGCGATGGACGCGGTGGTGCGCGCCGGGGGCACGGTGAGCCACCACCACGGCGTCGGCACCGAGCATCGTCCCTGGCTCGCCAGGGAGGTCGGGGAGCTCGGCCTCGACGCCCTCCGGGCCTTCAAGGCCCGCCTGGACCCGGCCGGGATCATGAACCCCGGCAAGCTCCTGTGACCGTCCTGGTCGCGAAC
>DAPKRP010000106.1:0-2965 GCA_031800515.1 Polyangiaceae bacterium LLY-WYZ-14_1
GACGCCCTCGCCACCGGCGAGACCGGCCCGGGACGCCGCGGGTCCTCCCGGGGGCGTCGGCCCACCTCGCCCCCGCCGGATTCCGGTTCGTTCCACCGCCCCGGGCGGAGAGGGGAGCACGCATGATCCGACGCATTCTCGTCGCCGGCGGCGGCACCGGCGGCCACCTCTTCCCCGGCATCGCGGTGATCGAAGAGCTACGGCGCCGGGGTCCGGTGGAGGTGACCTGGGTCGGCACGCCCCGGGGCATCGAGGCGCGGCTCCTCCCCAGCCGGGGAGAGCGCTTCGAGACCCTGGAGGTCGCCCCCCTGAAGGGCCGCACCCCGGGGGAGCTGGCCCGGAGTCTCGGGCTGCTCCCCTGGGCCGCCGCCCGGGCCGGAGCGTTGCTTCGGGAAGCGCAGCCAGACCTCGTCCTCGGCCTCGGCGGCTACGTCGCCGGGCCGCTCCTCCTGGCCGCGGCGGGGGCGGGCATTCCCACCGCCCTCCTGGAGCAGAACGCCCGGGTCGGGCTGACCAATCGCTGGCTCGCCCGGGCCGTCCATCGGGCCTACCTCTCCTTCGAGGAGACCGCCGACGCCTTCCCCCGGGGCCGGGTCCGTGTGCCCGGGAACCCGGTCCGCCGGGCCTTCGTCGCCGCGGCTCGACGCCTCGCCGCCGACCCCGAGGGAGCCGAGTCCCGGGCGCGACACGTGCTGGTCGTCGGCGGCTCCCAGGGCGCCCAGGTCCTGAACCAGGTCGTTCCGGAGGCCCTCGCCCGGGCCGGGCTCGCCGAGAGCGGGCTCGAGGTGCTGCACCAGACCGGCGCTGCCATGCGGGACGAGGTCGACGCCCGCTACCGGGCCCTCGGGCTCGCCGCCCGGGCGGTGCCCTTCATCGACGACATGGCCGGCGCCTACGTCGACAGCGCCTTCGTCGTCTGTCGGGCAGGGGCGACCGGGGTGGCCGAGCTCTGCGCGGTGGGACGGCCGGGCATCCTCGTTCCCTACCCCTTCGCCGCCGACGACCACCAGCGGCGCAACGCCGAAGCCCTGGCGGCCCGAGGCGCCGCCGTCTGCCTTCCCCAGGACGAGCTCGACGTTTCTCGCCTCGCCGAGCTGGTCGGCGGGCTCCTCCGGGACGGGAAGGCGCGTCGAGCCCTGGCGGACGGGGCACGGCGGCACGGTCGCCCGGAGGCGGCGGCCCTGGTCGTCGACGACCTGGTGGACTGGCTCGGACCGCCGCCTCCCTTCCGGGGCCCGGAGCCCGTCACCCCCCAGGAGCGGGGGTGTACCTCCCCGAGGAGCACCCGGCCCCGGCGGACTCCCCGGCCGCTCCTCGATGCCGTCGTTCCCGGGGCAGCGGCGGTCCGGCGGGCGCCGGTGGAGGCCCCGGAAGACCTCCCGGGGCTGCGGGGTGACCGGCCCTATCGACCGAACCGGGTGGGCCCGAGCGGCGCTCCCGGTCCCGAGGGTCGCGCCCCTGGGGAGGGCCCCGACCTCGGTCTGCCCCGGCTGGTGGCCGCGGCTCCTTCCTCCGGCGGCGCAGGCTCGGGAGGCATGTTCGGCTAGAGGCGTCGGCCGGCGGCGAAGCAGGGCAGGCGGAAGACTTTCGAAGGAGCGGCGCGCGTGTTTCGGGGACGCATTCGATCCATCCACTTCGTCGGCATCGGCGGGGTCGGCATGAGCGGCATCGCCGAGGTGCTCCTCGACCACGGCTTTTCGGTGACCGGGAGCGA
Source organism: Polyangiaceae bacterium LLY-WYZ-14_1 (assembly GCA_031800515.1). GTDB lineage: Bacteria > Myxococcota_A > Polyangia > Polyangiales > DAPKRP01 > DAPKRP01. The sequence continues at coordinate 1,715 of DAPKRP010000106.1, forward strand.
CCTTCGGGCCAGCGAGACGACGGATCGGCTCGCCCGCAAGGGCGCCCGCATCCACGTCGGTCACGCCCCGGAGCACATCGAGGGCGCCGATGTGGTCGTCTTTTCCACCGCCGTCGGCCGGGACAATCCGGAGATCCAGGCGGCCCGAGTCCGGTCCATCCCCGCGATCCCTCGGGCGGAGATGCTCGGCGAGCTGATGCGGCTGAAGGAGGGGATCGCCATCGCCGGCTCCCACGGTAAGACGACCACGACGAGCCTGGTCGCCACCGTGCTCCGGGCCGCCGAGCTCGACCCGACGGTGGTCATCGGTGGCAAGCTGAACGCCCTGGGCTCCGGGGCGACCCGGGGAGCCGGGGATCTGCTCGTCGCCGAGGCGGACGAATCCGACGGCTCGTTCCTCCATCTGACCCCGGCGATCGCGGTCTTGACCAACATCGACCCGGAGCACCTCGACCATTTCGGGGACCTGGCTCGGCTCCAGACCTCCTTCGTCGAGTTCGCCTCCCGGGTGCCCTTCTACGGGGTCGTCGTCGCCTGCCTCGACCACCCGAACGTCCAGGACGTGCTCCCCCGCATCGAAAAGCGGGTGACCACCTACGGCCTCGCCGCCCAGGCGGACTACCGGGTGCGTCGCCCCAGCTTCGAAGGCCTGACCGCTCGCTTCGAGGTGGAACGCCGGGGGACGCCCCTCGGGACCTTCGAGGTGAAGATGCCGGGCATCCACAACGTGCTGAACGCCGTCGCGACCATCGCCGTCGCCGATGAGCTCCAGGTGCCCCTCGAGGTGGTGCGGGAAGCGCTCCGGACCTTCGCCGGCGTACATCGCCGCTTCACGGTGCTGGGGGAGGCGGATCAGGTGGTCGTCGTCGACGACTACGGGCACCACCCGGCGGAGATCGTCGCGACCTTGGAAGCGGCGCAGCGCGCCTTCGGGCGGCGGCTCGTGGTGCTGTTTCAGCCCCATCGCTACAGCCGCACCCGGGATCTCTTCGACGAGCTGGTGCGGGCGTTCAATCGGGCCGATGTGCTCCTGGTCTCCGACGTCTACGCCGCCGGGGAGGCGCCGATCCCCGGGGTGAGCGCCGAAGGGTTGGTGGACGCGATCCGGCGCCACGGCCATCGGGACGTGACCCACGTGCCCCGCCGGGAAGACCTCACCGACGCCGGCCTGCGCCGGGCCCAGCCCGGGGACGTCCTCCTTACCCTCGGGGCAGGGGACATCACCCGGACCGCCCCGGAGCTCTTCGAGCG